>JAZUJY010000304.1:0-2029 GCA_045643005.1 Oscillospiraceae bacterium
AATCTTCATTCCGAGATTGGACATTCCTATTTCGTAGGTATCCGGGAAGCAAAAAGCGAGACGTATATCTACATCGTCAGCATTTTTGATTATCTCGTTGTATTCACCGCCTGTATATCTCGACGGTTTCTGAACTCTCGGAAGAATTCTTTCAAGTTTTTTTAGGTTTTCCATAAAAAGTGTTCCTCAAAAGATTATTGAATTAATTTCGCTCTTGTAAACCCGTATAAACAGCGGCCTCACTTGTGCATCACAAAATTTTTCGCCAGACAAAATGTCCATTTGAAGCCATTTTATCTTCAAAGTTGATTTCAATCTTACAATTTACGCCAGCCTTCCTAATTTATGCATAAATTGTTATTATTTTTGGCATAAATAAAGAAAAAGACTCGATTTCTATCACAAAAAGTGATATAATGTAATCACCACAAAACATTGAAAGGAGTCTTTTTCTATGAAGATTATATCACAGTTATCAATGTTTGACGAGTCTGAAAATGAATTGTTTGAAGGTGATTTGAGCAGACTTAAAGCAGTTCTTGAAAACCTGCCTGATGAAAAACTCATTCAAAAACTTAATCATATACGTGGTAACGGACGTGACGACTGGCCGGTGTATGCTATGTGGAATTCATTTGTTGCCAGCTTTATTTTTGACCATGAATCTGTTAAGTCTTTGATCAGAGAGCTTAACAGAAACAGTCAGCTAAGAGATATATGTGGATTCAAGCCTCATACTGTTAGGATGAATGACGGGAATACGAAGATAGTCGTTGCACCGTCTGAAAGTGCATACTCGAAGTTTATCAAAAATCTTGTGACTCATTGCAGCGATGAAATATCGGATATGTTTCAGTCACTTGTAGATTATATGTACGAGAATCTTGATGGTTTCGGTGAGTGTCTTATGGTTGATGGCAAGGCCATACAAAGTTTTGCCACCAAGACAAGTACTTCCAATAACAGCGGAAATCGTGGAGAACATGACGCCGACTGGTGCTGCAAGACTTACTCGTCATCATCTCCAACCGGCGAAAGAATTACAAAAAAAGTATCGTGGTTTGGATTCAGACTTCATCTTATAGCCGATGCAGATTATGAACTTCCTGTAGCATTCAAAGTAACAAAAGCATCAGAATCAGAAAAAACAATTACCCAGAACATGCTGAACGAGGAAAAAGATAACCACAAAGACAGAATAGACAAATGCGAGTTCATGCTCGGGGACAGGGGATATGACAGCACTGCTCTGATTGAATGGCTGGAAGATCAGGAAATAAAACCGATAATAGACATATGCAACCATTGGAAAGATGGAGAAGAAACCAAACAGTATAAGGATACAGATCTTGTCTACAATTATCGCGGAGATGTCTGGTATGTTGATGACAACGGAAAAAAGATAAAACTCCAGTATAAAGGATATGATGCCGGGACTGATTCTCTGAGATATGGATTTAAGCCCCAGGAAAATGACAATAGACAGTTCAGAATAAAGTGTAGTGAGGACAGGCGAATCTTTTGTCCCGTTGCACGTGACAGTATGAAATGGCAAAGAATCTACAACAAACGGTCAGGAATAGAACGAATAAACGGCCGCATTGACAGGGACTATGAATTTGAAAGGCATACGATTAGAGGCCTTGATAAAATGAACATGTTCATATCTGTTACAATGATAATATATTTAGCGGTTGCAAAAATGAAAATAGAAGTTGGCCAAACAGAACATTTATGTAGCTTATATGCATAATTGAACATCTGTATATTCGTTTTCAGGAATTTTCAAGGGGTTATTGCGCCCAAAAATCCTAAAAAATGACTTTCAAGGCAAAACCAAGTCAAAGACTTGTTTTATTTTTGCCTTTTTCGTTTATAAAAACCCTACAGCGAAATTTATTCCCTTAATAAATACATTGTAATATTTCTTCTTTATCGCTTATAATTATCAAAATACGCATAATGAAATATTTACCGAAGGGAGCTCTCTATGAATCTCATATCGCAATGTTGCGGACTTAGCCTGCTT
>JAZUJY010000305.1:0-7662 GCA_045643005.1 Oscillospiraceae bacterium
AGCCCGTTCAGCAGTTCGCCCGATAAAAGATACTGCCTGCAGTGAAGGACGTCACAGGCACAAAAAGAAAACCCCGCCGATGTTTCAGCGGGGTAAAAGGTTATTACAAAAACTCATACCCGTATTGCAAAATAAGTAATACATACGGTTAGACAACACACAAAAGCATGCTGTATAATCAGAGACATGAAAGCGAGGTGAAAACAATGAACACACTGAAGGACAATAACATTTGGAAAATTTCAAATGAAACCGAAACACATTACTTCATTTCTGCCGAAAGAATAGCACAGTTCCTGCACGCTTCAAAAGCTTACGTCTATACTGCATATAGGGCAAATTACAAAGTAAAAGGATACAACGTTTCAACCGTATCTCTCGACAATGTAACAATTATCGAAAACAAATGAAAGAAGGCGAAAAAACAAAAGCGAGTGATTAACAAATGACTGAAAATGACTTACTAATCTATGAAAGACTTGAAAAACTACCGCAGGCAGAATATCACGGCGAATTAAAGAAAATCGTTGAATACAATGAATTTATTCAGAAATACATTGCAGTTATTCACAAAAATGGACTTGTTGAATGTCTGAACGTTGGTATACATTCAGATTTTTGCTTAGTTTGTCCACATAAAGACTGTATTGATACAAAAGTCAAAATATCCAAACAGGAGCAAGCAGAAATAAATGATTTGCATGATTATGTTAATAAGAATCTCGCAAGTAAAGAGGTTGCTAAAATCTTAAAAGAGAACCACAAATATGAAAATTACGAGCAAAAACAATTGAAACAAATAGAAAAGAGTGAAAAAATGAAAAACGAAAAAATGATGTCAAAATACAAAAATTCACCTGCGAAAACTGAAGGATATATTCCTATTGGAACTTTCGTAAAGAATGATTTTACTCTTACTACGGCAGGTGTAAAGAAAAACAAGAAAAAATGGATAAATACAACCACAACAGAAATTCTAAGAGGTGACGAAAATTAAATGTGTAAGTATTACAACAACTGCAACCATGTTACCGTCTGTAATTACTGTTTTGCTTTTCGTGATTCGTGGTCAATTCCCGCCGAGTGTATAACCAAAACCGAAAGATTTCTATTCTGTAATTCAAATCACCACAACCTTTTCAGCATACTGAAAATGCTAAAGGGTTTAAATTACAGCATGACACAAAATAACATATATCTCGCAAAAAAGAAATACAACAAGCTGAAAAAAGCTGTATATGCTTTTAACAATAGCAACACAGAAAAAAGGCTTGAATTAAAATGGACGGATTCAAAAAAATTTTACATAAATTTCAAGGAAAAGCGAGGAAAATAATATGCTTAAAGTTAATAATACAGTTTTTTGCCCGAAATATTTCAATGAAACAGTTTACGTTTTCAACCTGCTTGCAGAACATGAAACACTGCATTTTGAAACTGATATGAAGCCAGTACAAGCCATTCATGCCTTTTTCAAAACTATTTTTGAAAAAACAGTTGATATTGAAATTATCAAAGATGACAACGGCGAATACGTCCGCATGATAAAAGATTCTGATTACAACATCATTCTCGAAACAGCATATAAAGCTCCAAGAATAAACATGTCACTGTTTGAACGTTTTTTCCCGTATGAGTACAAATCATTTTACAAAGCTGAATTTTATTACAATTGCAAACTAAAGTGTTTCGACGAAAATGACAACGTTCAAGTAATATGTGCAAACAGCAACGAAATACAGGAAGCACTTGAAAAACTTGAATCCGTTACGGGATTCATTACGAAATCTTATGTTATTGAAAAGGAGTGAAAAACATGTATATTTCAAAGTTTTATGATGCAAACAGCTATAAAAACGGCGTTTTGAAACGTGTCCCAAAACATGAAATAAAATCGAATCTTTATGTAGTTGTTGATGCTGAAAGCGGCGAACTTTTAACAGCACTGCATGCAGTGAGTAAAGCGGATGCTTTCAACCTTTACTGCGACAGAGTAAAAACAGCACTTGCATTTTTAGGCATTCCTTGCACCTGCAGTTCATTCAATGTTATTGTCAAAAAGGTGGTGAACGAAACATGAAATTCATAGTAAAATACACGAACGGCAAAACGCAGAGATTCAACGGAAATTCAATCGACAACGTATATCAGCAGGTATTGAAAAGTCATAAACCCGAAACAGTCAAAAGCATTGAAAGTACAACCTCGGGCGAATATCGAGATTTCGAGTTTGAAAACTATCAGCGGCGTAAAGAGCCAAGATTCGCACAAAAAGATTTCGATATTCTGTCAAGCTTACATTTATTTTAAGGAAGGAATATAACTATGAATAGAAAATCAATTATTGAATTATTAACTGAAGCTCTTTATATCTGTGATGACACGGAATATTTCAACAGCATCGATGAAACACACTGTCATTCTGAAGCTGAAAGTCTGATATATCAGCTCAAATCATTAGATGATGACACAGAAATCTCAGAGAATGAAAACAACCAAATATCAACCGACACAGAAGGGACAAGCATATGACATACTATTTCAAATCGCTAAACTTTTACAAGGGGAAATGGGAACGGCACAACCAAAAATATTTAACACTTGACGATATTAGGCAAGCCGCTTATAAGTTCAACAAAAATACAGGGCGGGCGGTAAAAATCTATAGTGTTGAAAATAAAACATCCGTTTTAATAATGACAATAGTTGAAAATACAGATTAATTAAAAAAGGAGTAAAACACCATGATGACAATCAAAGAAGCTGAAAGTTTGATATATCAGCTCAAATCATTAGATGATGACACAGAAATCTCAGAGAATGAAAACAACGAAATTTCAACAGAAAAAATCCGCAGTGATATAAACGATATTTTCAATAGTCTTGAATATGATTTTTTTAAAAACTGCAATGACCAAAAGTCAGAACCAAGCGGCGAAAAGTCAAAAATATCTGAAAAGGAAATGCGGGAAATTTTCGCAGGATGTGAAAAGATTCTGAAAGCAGGTGAATAAAATGATTTATAGTGAAGGAGAAAATTAAATAAAAAGTCACCCGACAATACACAATGTACTGTCGGGTTTTTATTTTATCAAATATATTTCTTATTGTCAACTTTTTATTTGCATTTTCAGACTTCGAGCGGCGAATATGCAAAATTTTTACCTGACTTTTAACAGATTGTAAAACAGTTTAACCGATTTCAGTATATATTGCACAACTGAAAGCAACATCCATTGTCACCATTGTGTTTTTACATAATAAAGCATCAGCGGCTATATGCATTATTCACAAATTATTTTTCTGATACGTTAAAACATTTTACAAATGTAAGCATAAAGCGGCAATACGTGAAATATTCGACAAATTGGAACTGAAAGTTATAAACGCAAGCTATAGCGGCTATAGGCTGTTATAGAAAAAACCTATTTTACAAGAAGCTTGCCAAGTGGTATTATATAGACACGGGGGAAACCCCCTACGAAAACTAAATATTGGAAATGCCCAAGGGCAGATTCTTAAAGAAAAGAGGTTTTAATTTATGAAATACGGTAAAAACATCAAGGCAGAGCAGAAATCAGTAAGAGTAAACAAAGAATACTACACACGTCGCTCATTAATCAATCTTTTATGTGAACTTACAAGCGGCTATGAATTTACAATAGGATATACCGCGGTTTACACAAACAACGGAATTACAGAGAGAGCCGAAACAATCGACGATATCATTTCAATGCTGAATGATTACGGCAAAGATTACGATAAAATCACAGTTTTCATTGCTCTTGCAGTTGGCGATAAGTTAGAAGTTACAATTGACGAATACGGATTTTTTACAAACACACTTGAAAGAATCGACTTTGACGATTCAGACATAAAGCACAGAGTATATATCGAGTTATGATAACAATGAAACCTGCGGGGTGCAAGCACCCCGCAGGAAATACAGGAAGGATGAATTTATATGTATTGTCAGAGAATTAAATGGAACGCTTACAAAATGACTTTCAGAGCATACGATGCTGACACAACGGTAACAATTTTCTTTATAAATCAGTACGGCGAAACAACTTACCGCAGAATCTCAATCACCGACGATAAATGTTACAATCTCATATGCAGGATTTATTTTAAAAAAGGACTTTTCAGCAGGACAGTAACCAATGTATACGGACAGAAAATAGACTACATTTTCCCGCAGAAATAATTCTGCGGGACTGAAAGAGGGCTTTATTATGAAAAACAGACTGAATCACACAAAAAACCTTATCAATGCATTGAATAATGCATGGGATATTCTCAATGACACAGAGAGAAAAGAGAGAATGGATGAACTAAAAAGGTCAGTAACAATTCTGAACGAATTTAGCAAACTTTCAGCTCACGGTGAAAGATACTGTGAATATTATTTAGATTTTGCTGACAATGAAATTTCACTTGAACTTAGATTTGAACGAAATTGAAAGAGGGGGAAATTAATATGAAAACAACGAAAATAATTCACATTTTACAGACAGATTACGGCTTTTCAATTCATTATTCGGACAGATATTTCTATTATTCGAGCATTGACAAATTACCTAAAACGGCTGTAAATTTTCTGAATGATGCAAAATACAAGATTCATGCAAAAGTCAACTGGGAATCACGTTCAGATTTACAAACTGATTATTTCGTAGACTATGAAAAATTCGCATATACTCTTGAATCGATGAAACGTTGTAATTCAAGAGAAATTGCAAGAGGCAAAAACGAAAGATTCACAATATTATTCGCCACCGAGAGCCTTTAAGAATGAAAGCGAGGTAATTAATATGACTGGTTATAAACTTTTTGAGCAGGATATAAGAACGGGAAAATTATATCCGCTTTTTATCGATAAGAAAAATGAAACACCCGTGAGAGAATGGATAAAAGCCGAAAATATCCCGCCCGAAAATCATAAGGGTTTTGCACACCGTGCAGGCTGGCATATCGGAACACATGTCCCGAGTGCACCGTGGTTAATGAGCAGTGACGGAACATACAAATCACAGAGGGGAAAACATTTCAAACGTGTTTGGTGTAGAGTTTCCTATTCAGGAAATGACGTTACAGAGCAGGCATTGAAACAGCCAAAAAAATGTTTTGATGTTTGTCCCGAAAACAGTTACTATAATTTCAGAGAATCGCAGGGACGTTTGTGGGTAATAACCGATAAGATTTTTGTACATCGGATTTTAAGCGAAAATGAACGGCAAGAGATAATGAAAAAAGCTGGATATGATGAATTTGAAGCATTTAAGCCGTACGCTGAATCATTCAAAAAGAGAGCTGAAAAAGGGGGTAAAAAATCATGATGAAACGCATTCCAAACATAAGAACAGCAAAAAGACTATTTACAGCAGGCGGGGCGGTTTACGCCCTGCCAAACAAAGTAAGACTTGAAAATGCATGGATAAAACCCATGAGAATTACAGGAGATTTTGATAAGTCGGTAAATGCCTGCAGGTATTACAACTGCAATTCAGAACTTGGAAATTATCTGCATTTTTACATCGATGCTGATATCTGAAAAGAAGGTGCTGAAAATGAGTAAAAGAGAATTTAAAAAACTGTATTCTGAATACAGACACAATATGAGTAAACTGCGAAAAGCAGTGATGAACGGCGATAGAGATTCAATCCGCTTTTATTATCCGAGATTTAAAGAATATTGCAACAAATTAGCAGAAATAAACTTTTTTGAATAAGAGGTGCATGAAAATGAATGATAAATATTTTGTAAAAATGGATGTTCAAAAAGATTCTGAAAACCTTTTGATAAAGTTACAAAAATTCGGTATATCGGCGATGTTTATTACATCGGGTATAAAATTCATTGCAGGAATAATAGGTTTTTTAATTGTAATTGTCGGTTTGATATTTTATGTTCTGATAAAATCATATGAAAAACCCGAAATAAAAAATGAACCTGCTTTTATTACAAACACAGAAAATGAAACAACGGACAAAAATAATTATCCTGATTTTTACAGGGAGGTACATGAAAATGAATGACAATATTACATACACAGTTGATTTTGAAAATGAATACGGCAGGAGTTTTGAAAGAGGCATTGACACAGATTACGCACATATTATGACTGCTATGTGCAAGGATTCTGAAGGAACTAAATTCTGTTTATCTTATACAGTGTTTACTGCATTCCCCGACACGTTTCAAGCAATGTTAGCACTGCATGAAAAGATTCGTAAACAAGGCGACAAGGTGCTATATATTACGTATCATGAAATGCTTTTTATATGAGAGTAAGAGGTGCAAAATGCTTTATATTTTCGGCTTTATAGGTGCTTATATCTTATCAAAATTAATTTTTCTGATTCTTGAAAGTGAGTGATTGAAATGAACGTTATACAGACAATTTTACTGTTTTCTCTTATTCCAATATTCTTAATGATTCTCGCAGGTGTTAAAGCTGTTGAAAATTCAAATTTATCTGACGAATACTGTAATGAACAGACACGAAAAACAATTGTAAATGACAGCATAGCTGAATGCGAAAAAATCATAACTGCAATCAATAGAAAAGGTTTTTTGAAATCTGAAAAACTTTTCAGCGAACTTTCTATAAGGTTGTACCTGCTGAATAAATACAGTCATCACAATTTTACAGTTGTTTTCAAAGACGAAAAATATCATTTGGTAAAGGTTAGGTGAAAATATATGTTAGAGTTACTAAAAGACATGAATTATGAAAAGCTTGTTGAGTATTGCGAAAAAATTAATTGCTCCTGCATGAAATGCAATTATCAGAGTTACTGTTATAAAGTGGCTGTGCATGAACCGCCGAAATACTGGCTTGAAGCTGATGCTGAATATTTTGAGATACTTGTGAAAGAAGGCTGAAAAGATGAAAAAAATTTTTGATGAAATAGCAGGTTACGAGCTTATGTGTAAAGAATGCAAAAACGGATGTTTGAAATGTAAATATCAGTACATATGTACTGCGGTTACTGATGATTTAAAACCGAGTGAATGGAATAAAACAGATATACGGCGGTTTAGATTTTTGATAAATGAATGCATTCAGATTATAGATGACAATGAAAAGAGGTGATATTATGAAGCTTGAAAATATTGAAAAACTGTATTTTGAAATAAATGATTCATGCAAAGCAATACGTTATGAATGCAGGAACTGTGAATACAAAGTGCTGTGTGATTCGGTCAATGACCATGAACGTCCAAACGTTTGGAATAACGATGATTTCAATAAGCTTGAAAAGCTTGTAAACTTTGTAAGAGACATAATTGAAAGATATGAAGGTGGTGCTGAAAAATGAAAAATGAAATGATAAAAAAGATTCATGACGATATGAAAAATGAGTGTAATACGGTAATCAGAGAGTGCTGGAGATGTAAATTTAAAGATTTATGCTTTGAAATCAATCAATGCAAGATTCCGAAATATTATAAAGACACTGAATTTCGCAGGCTTGAAACTATGATGAAAATCGCAAACATACTTGAAAAATATCATGAATAACTTTTTTACCCCGCTGAAAACATCGGCGGGGTTTTTCTTGGTTCTGCTCGTGGGTATTGTCCTGTTGAACGGGCTTTACAGAGCTCCTGCGAGCTCCTGTGACGTCCTTCACTGCAGGCAGTATCTTTTATCG
>JAZUJY010000306.1:0-19675 GCA_045643005.1 Oscillospiraceae bacterium
CTCTCACACCACCGTGCGTACCGTTCGGTACACGGCGGTTCTTTAGTTTACATGAACTTTCATGAAATAGTCAACCATGGATACATATCCGAGGTTGGCTATTTCTTTTACTGTGAGTACTGAGTTTAACATTATTGCCGAACGCCATATGCCTTTGCGACAGTTTGCCATCTCGTGTACTTTCCATTTTGGGATGCCATACCTCGATATCATCTTCAAAGCTCTGCTTTTAACAAGCAGAGGGGGGCTGTTAAGAAACTCCCCATCAAAATGGTAATGGGGGCTGTTAAAAAAGTCTCTCATATAAAGAAAGCAGCAAATCAAAGATACGTATTTACGTACTCTAATTTGCTGCTTTTTTCAGCTTTCAGGCAGTTTCTTAACAGCCCCTTAAATGATAATCAAAAAGAAACGCAGAAAAAAATCACGTTCATTTTTTTGTTTTATGACATAATATCTTTAATATTTGCATTTGAAATGATCATGCCGGCATTGTTTTTGATCTGCTTATATTTGCCAAGCGGAAGATGATATCTCATTATTCTGATAGCATCTGCATACTGTGGAGAAGGAGATGCAAGATCCTCAACATCTGATGACAGATCCTTGTTCAAAACATCCATTGCAACTTCTATTTTGGTCCTTGCGCCCTCATGCTTTGTAATATCATTTGAACCAATGATCTGAACAACATTTCTTGAAAGAAGTTCAAGTGCAGATTTTCTTGTGGTTCTGTTGATGATTGCATCACAGCTCAGCTGCATGATAACTCCGAGTGAAGAAATCTTTTCAATCTGCTCCATTGTATAAAATTCCAGATATTTTTCAATGTGTGCGATTATCGGGCAAAGATTTTTCGAAATTATTATTTTCTGAAGTGTTTCGAGAACGATTTCACTGTATTCCTGATACGGTAAAGCCAACATAATGTAATTTGTATTTCCCACACAAAGCTTATTTACGTCTCGAATATCAAGAAGAGATGGGGTAAACAGGACCTCTGCACCCAAAATAACTCTTGGGAGAGACTGGCCTTTCATTTTTTTGTTCAGAAGCTCATATGCCTCATCACGTTTTGCAAGAAATGAAGGAACATTGTCATTCATGGAATTAAAGAACGGTGTTGCTACAACAGTCTTTATTTTAGCTTTATGAAGTATCTTTAATATTTCAATTGATACATCAGTTTCTGTATTGACATCTTCTGCATCTGATTTTGGAAGAATCCCTGAGTGAAAATCAACGTAGCCATTCATAAATTGCACCTCCTTAAACAATATTTATACAATAATAAACTTCTAATAATATACCTATATATATTATTTTAGTTTATTTTCTTCATTTTGTCAAGTATATCAAGATTATCAGGCTTTTAAAAAATGATTTTATCTGCAAAAAAAGTAAAAATAATACCTGTTTTTTTAATAATTATACGTTTTTATTCCATTTAAATAACAAAAAATCGACTCAAAAAGATACATTTTGTACAAATGAAGAAATTTAAATATTTATTTTACTGTTTTCTGAAATTTCTGTCAAAAAGGCAAATATTATGACAGTGACATAAAAAGTCTCTGAAAAAACTTTAGTTAATTTTTTCAGAGACATAAAAGCAAAAACATAATATTTAATTATTTTGTATCCGAAATATTTTCACCGATAACACGGTCATAAGTCAGAACGTCAAGTTCACTGTCACTTTCGATTTTTGAATCATACTGTGTTGAATAAACCGGAAGCTTTTCCATTTTGTCTTCCATAACCTGAATAAATGAATCCTTAGGAGCACCTATAAGATCCATAATAACATATGGTACATAGAATGCTGAGAACTTTTCTTCAGGAACATCATCATAGCTCTGACCATAATTGCTGTAAATGAAAAATGACTGCTCAAATACAGAACTGCATGTTGTACTGTTTATTCCAAGTTTTTCATAAACATTGTTTTCATCATTCTTAAATGACGGGAAATGATCTCCGACCATAAACAGAAGTGTAGGTTCATCACTCTTGTCAAGATAATCAAGGAAATCATTCAGTGCATCTGATGTAAGCTTAACATTTGAAAGATAATTTTTAAGTTCTGTATCATATGCACCCTGATTATAAGGCTGATGATTCTGCATGGTAGTTGTATGAACGTAAAGCGGCTCATCTGATTCTTCCATAAGCTTTTCGATCTGATCAAATACAACTGAATCCTTTATATAGGAACCATTGTACTCAACAGGAACTGTAAGATCATCTTCAAAAAGCATCTGATCAAATCCAAATGTTCCGTAAACTTTGCTTCGACTGTAAAAATAGCTTAAAAACGGATGAACATAAGCTGTGTTATATCCATATGAATCATAATATCTTACTATTGAAGGCTGATCCCTTTCAGCAAGCATTCTCTGCGGCATTGAAGGATCGTTAAGTGATTTTACAGGAAGTCCGAAAAGGAGTTCGAATTCGGTTTTGACAGTATAGCTTGCAAATGTCGGAACTATAAGTTCACCTTTGTATCCGTTTGCTGAAGCTGCGATCCTGTCAAAAGCTTCATACGGTTCATCACTTACGTCAAGCTCGTCAAATTTTCTGAAATCAGCAAGTGCTTCAGACATTACAACTATAACATTTGGCTTTTTAAATGAATCGTTGTCGTTTTTTACATCAACATTCATAAAGTCATCGATAACAACTTCATTATAGTTATCAGGCGTTTTCAGCTTATTTGCAATATTTTCGCTTGCTGTCTGCATAAAAAATGCAAGGAAGCTGTTATTGTCAAATTTCTCATTTAATATAAACACGTTATCTGCTTCTGTTGTATCAACATCAAAAAATGAATATACAGGTGTTGAAACAGAAGGTACAAAAAACATGACGATAACACATGCAAAGCATGATACTGCAGGAGCTATTCTCTTGACAGGTTTGACATTAAGCAGAGGATTGAACCAGAACATAAAACCAAGATATGCAATAACGATAAGGCAATAAACTACAAGTGCCGGTGTGATCTTGATATACGCAAAAGAAGTTAAGCTCTTGACACTTTTGATAAGCTTCATATCGGTCATGATAAGATGATTTCCGTTGGTTCCGAACTTAAAAAGCTCGGTAATACTCAAAGCCATGTAAACAAAGCCCTGAATAAATGCTGCTCGCCACACTCTCTTTAAAAGCATGCTTAAAAATGCAAATATAGCTGCCGAAATAACTATATTAAAAAGCATGACAGTTGGTTTTTCAACTATGAACATGATAAGTCGGCTCGGATATTTTCCCTGGTTAAGTTCTGCCATCAGTACGATAAATACCGGAAACAGGACTGACAGGAACAGATCTGTCATTTTATATTTTTCTGAATTTTTTTTCCTCTTCTCCTCAGTTTTCTTTATAAATTCAGTAAAAGGAGAAAAGAAGTCTTTTAAATGTGACATTGTTATCATCCCTTTTTTTATAAACAAATAATAATACATTCTTTTAAGTTTAATATATCATAACAGCCCTTAAAATTCAATAGTGCCGCTATTTTTTTGTATATTCTTTCTGTTTTTCATAATTTGAGTATACATCAGTTGTGTATTATGCTATATGATCATTCCGCCGTTTACACCTATCACCTGCCCGGTGATATAAGAAGCCTTCTGAGACGCTAAAAACAGTATGGTCTCAGCTATATCATGCGGATCTCCGAGTCTGTCAAGAGGGATCTCCTCTCTTATCTCATCTGTTTCCTCTTTTGAATAGCACTTATTCATATCTGTAGTTATAAATCCGGGAGAAACACAGTTCACCGTTATCCCGCTCGGTCCCAGTTCCTTTGCAAGTGCCTTGGTAAAACCGATGACGGCAGCTTTGGATGCGGAATAATGGACTTCACATGAAGCACCGACCTCTCCCCACATGGATGCTATATTTATTACCGATCCGTACTTTCTTTTCAGCATATGGGGAATGACAAGCTTTGTTGTATTGAACATTCCGAATACATTTACATCAAAAAGTCTTTTTACTTCCTCGGAGCTGACCATGTCAAACAATCCGTGTACGGATATCCCTGCATTATTTACAAGCGCATCGATCTTCTTATATCTTTCGATGACTTCATCAACAAGCCTGCTCATTTGTTCAATATCTGAAACGTCTGCCTTCATGGCAATACCGCCGGTTTTTTCTGCCAGTCTGACTGCGGCTTCTTCGTTATTTAAATAATTTATGATCACATTGCAGCCCTCCGATGCAAACAATTCGGCGGCTGCCGCACCTATTCCTCTTGATGCTCCTGTTATCAGTACTGTTTTAGACATAAAAACCCCCTTGAAAAATATGAAGAATTGTGGTACAATTATTTTTAATGATATGAAAATTCTGAAAGGTTGATATAATAATGACTGAAGAAAAAATCAAGAGGATCAATGAACTCAGCAGAAAATCAAAAACTCCTGAAGGTCTTACTGACGCTGAAAAAGAAGAACAGCAGGCATTAAGACTTGAATACAGACAGGGCATTATTTCCAATCTTTCCGGACAGCTTGAAAGCTGTGTTATTGACGACGGACATGGCAACAGAAAAAAAGTTACAAAAAAACAATAGTATTATTATCCCTTCTGACATTTTTTCAGAAGGGTTTTTTTGAAAATATTTGTTTTTCAGAACTCGGACGAAAATGCATAAGGCATAAGTTCATCGAGCCTGTATACTTTTTCAGTGCAGTTTTCAGACAAAACCACCTCAAAATCACGTCCGCAGAATTCATTCATTACCTGAAGACAAGCTCCGCATGGAAAACACTGTTCCGCCATGCAGTCAGCATCCTTTACTGCACCTACCACTGCAACAGCTTTGAATGAGCTTTCCCCTTCGCTTACTGCTTTGAAAAAAGCTGTTCTCTCAGCACACATCGTAAGTGAGTATGACAGATTTTCTATGTTGCAGCCTGTATATATTTTTCCGGAAGTTGTCAGAAGTGCTGCACCAACATAAAAACCGGAATAACCGGCATGAGCATTTTTTCTGGCTTCCTCTGCTTTTTTTAATAGTTCGATGTACATTTTTCCCATTCCTTTCATATCTTGCGTTACACATTCCGATGCAATATCCGTAAGGGCTCAGAATGCGGACTCTTTTAATATTTTATCATATATTAAACATTTTTTCCACTTTATTTATCATAAAAATATCCATACTATCAATAGAATTTAAACTTGATTTATAGTATAATAATTCAGGCACTTTTGCCTTAAACAGATTTTTCAGGGAGGATTTCCATGTGCGGTTTTACAGGGTTTACGAACCCACAGAACGATTCAGCTCAGATTTTAAAAAAGATGACCGACAGGATCATTCACAGAGGTCCTGACGGAGAAGGTCATTATACAGACAATGATATTGCTCTTGGTCACAGAAGACTCAGCATCATAGATATCGATCTCGGCGCACAGCCTGTTTTCAATGAAGACCGGTCCATGATACTTGTATTTAACGGAGAGATCTACAATTACATGGAGCTGAGAAAAGAGCTGATTTCCGAAGGTCATGTTTTTAAAACGAACTCAGACACGGAAGTTCTTGTTCACGGCTATGAGGAATACGGCGAAGATCTTCTCACCAAACTCAGAGGAATGTTTGCTTTTGTGATCTGGGACAGAAACAAAAAAGAACTCTTCGGAGCACGTGACTATTTCGGGATCAAGCCGTTTTACTACGCTCTTATGAACAGCACCTTCATGTTCGGTTCTGAAATAAAATGCTTTCTTGAGCATCCGGACTTCAAAAAAGAACTTAACACTGAAGCTCTTGAAAATTATCTGACATTTCAGTATTCAACAGGACCTGAAACATTTTTCAAAAATGTATTCAGACTGCAGCCCGGTCACTTTTTCAAATACGGAAAAGACGGATTGAAAATATCAAAATACTGGGAAATTGAATTTTCTCCCGAAAAAGGTCATGACATAAATGAATGGCGTGACAAAATATCAGAGGTAATGCACGATTCAGCGCAGGCACACAGGATAAGTGACGTTGAGGTCGGAAGCTTTCTTTCAAGCGGAGTCGATTCAAGCTACGTGGCTGCAATATCAGGCGTGGACAAAACATACACCGTAGGATTTGACAACGGTGAAAAATATAATGAAATAAGCTTTGCAAAAAGCTTTTCAGAAGCAATAGGAAAGCAGAATAAAAGCAGGGTAATATCTGCAGATGACTACTGGAACATTCTTGAGACCATACAGTATCACATGGATGAACCTCTTGCCGATCCTGCCGCAGTTGCGCTCTATTTTGTATGCAAAACTGCTCATGAGGATATCAAGGTGGTCCTCTCGGGAGAAGGAGCTGATGAGATCTTCGGCGGCTATAATGTTTACAGCGAGCCAGGAAGCACTTTTTATGACAAATTTCCTTATTTTATCAGACATGCAGCAGGATGTGCAGCAGAAAAACTTCCTGCTTTTAAAGGCAGAAACTTTCTTGTCCGAAAAGGCAAAAGACTTGAAGACAGATTTATCGGAAATGCTTATATGTTTACACCCAAGGAACGAAAAGCACTTCTTAAGATACAAACCAACGCAAAAATGCCCGAAGAGATCACTTCCGGCTACTATGAAAAAGTAAAAGATATGGATGACGTTACAAAAATGCAGTATCTTGATCTTCATATGTGGATGACCGGAGACATACTCCTGAAGGCAGACAAAATGAGCATGGCTAATTCACTTGAACTCAGAGTACCTTTTCTTGATAAAAATGTCATGGCATTAGCATCAAAGATCCCTTCGGAATACAGAGTCACAAGGAAAGCCAAAACTGATAACAAAACACCATATATCACAAAATATGCCATGAGGCTGGCAGCGCAAAAAGACACCCCGTCAGGAACAGAAAAAACAGCTGCAAAAAAGAAACTTGGTTTTCCGGTACCGATCAGAGTGTGGCTCAGAGAAGAAAAATACTATGATATCGTTAAGAAAAAATTCACATCAGAAGCTTCAGAACATTTTTTCAACACCGATCTGCTGTTGGCACTTCTTGACGATCACAAAAACGGAAAAAAAGACAACAGCAGAAAGATATGGACCGTCTTTACATTTCTTATCTGGTATGATATCTTTTTTGCTTCAGAAAATCAGTTCTCAGAAACAGACTGAGTAATGATAATAAACAGCAATTCAAGGCTTCACTTAATCCGAAGCTTTATAAATAATTATACAAAGGAGTTTTTTTATGGCATCAAATTTTCAGCATCTTATCGACCTGAACGACTATCCTGTTGCATGGTGGAACAAACTGATCGAACTTGGAAAAGATATTTATTCCAATCCCGACAGATATCAGGGAGCTTGCGACAATAAAATCATGGCAACTCTTTTTTATGAACCGTCAACCAGAACCCAGATGTCATTTCAGACTGCTATGCTAAAACTCGGCGGCACACTTATAGGCTTTGACAATCCTTCGACTTCATCAGTTTCAAAAGGTGAAAATCTTAAAGACACCACAAAGGTTGTCAGCAGCTATGCAGATATCATGGTAATAAGACATCCTCTTGCAGGTTCAGCAAAGGCAGCTGCACTTACTGCAGAATGTCCGATCATCAACGCAGGCGACGGTGGTCATCTCCATCCGACCCAGACTCTTACCGATCTCTTTACCCTCACAATGGAGAAAAACAGATTAAGCGACCTTACTATAGGAATGTGCGGTGACCTTATGAACGGCAGAACCGTCCATTCACTTTGCAAAGCTCTTTCATGCTATAAAAACAACAAATTCATATTCATCTCTACAAATGAACTCAGAATGCCCGGCTATATCAAGGATATCCTGATGGCAAAAGGCTGCGAGTTCAAGGAGGTCTTTTCACTTGAAGAAGCCATACCTGAGCTTGATGTTCTTTATATGACAAGGATACAGAGAGAAAGATTTTCATCGATTGAAGAATATGAGCAGCAGAAAAATGTATATGTTCTTGATACTGAGAAAATGAAACTTGCTTCAAAGGATCTGATCGTCATGCATCCGCTGCCGAGAGTCGATGAAATAACCATCGATGTCGACGAAGATGACCGCGCTCTTTATTTCAAACAGGCAAAATATGGTGTGTACATCAGAATGGCTCTTATTCTTACCATGATAGAAAACAGAGACAAAACAGCTCCGCTGCTCTCAGGAACAAAGATCCATGGAATAAGCTGTAAAAATCCGAAATGCATCACAAACAAAGAATGGTATCTTCCTAAGAACTTTATTCAGTACGGTGACATCATGGAATGTGAATTCTGTGATGAAAGACAGCTTCTGTAAATTCATTTACAGAAAAACTTATGAGATAATTTTATTTTTTATCTGATCTTTCAGTTAAAAACACAGTCTTAAGCTCATTAAACTTACATAGTAATAAAAAACACGTTAAAGTTACAATTTACATAACTTTAACGTGTTTTTTTATTTTTATTTGAAAATTATAAAGAACTGTTATTCTTCTTCGTTTTTCTGCTTCATTACGCTCATGGCAACATCTTTGAGCTTATCAAGCTGGTCTGCTGACATATTCTGAAGATCAAGTCCTCCAAATGCAGAAAGATCAACATTTTTGAGTTTGTCCATATCTATCATGGAAGCAAGCTTTGAAAGATCAGGCATCTCCATTCCTTTTGCCTTCATTTTTTCAGTAAGCTTATCAAGCTTGTCCATTGATTTATTACATTCTTTTTCAAGCTTCTTTGCCTTTTTTTCATCTATTTCTCCGGATTTAACTTTAGCATCAAGTCCTTCCTTCACCTGCTTGAGCATATCTTCGGAAAGGCCCATTTTGCTTGCAAATCCTTCTATTGCTGAAAAATCAATATCTGCCATATTATTTCATCCTTTCATATTTTTAAGTTGATTTAATATTTAATATTATACCATATTCGGACAAAAAATGCAATATGAGGAATTACGCCTTACCTGGCTTTTTTTTCTTCATAAATGCAAATATGCCAATTCCAAGCAATGATACAGCTGAAAGAATATAAGCAAAGATCCTCACAGCTGTCAGATGATGCTTAACCGTAACCGTTCCCAATGAAGCATCGGAAAGACTGATCCTTATCATTCCATGATCATTCATTTCCTGTTGAAGTTCTTTTCCTTCAGAATCGGTAGCTTTGTATCCTTTGTAACAGATATAAGGAATATCTGCATATTTATGATCAGAAGTATCAAGCTCAAAAGTCAGAGTGCCGTTATTTCTTTCAAAAGCAATTTCATTTCCATTATCCATAATGACTTTATCAGTATTATACATCATAGCATCAATATTGTCCTTTGCCTTACAGGGATACCATTCTCCGACACCAACATAAAAAGTCCTTCCATCGGTAAAATAGTTTTCTTCTGTTCCGCATCTGCCTATTTCATATGGTTCCATGTGAACAGATGCCGCAATGACTGAAACTATCAGAACAGCAAATAATCCTGCGTTTTGTCCGTTGGTATGCTTTAACAGCATAGTGAGATATACAGTTCCTGAAAAAATAATAAGCGTTCCGGCAACAGCATACATGCGCCATGGAAACTGCATGAAATTCAAAGGATAACGAAGTATTTTCCATGGAGCCTTGTCTGTCATAAGAAAACATACGATCAGCCCGAGTATCATTGTTCCGTCAGCCCATGAAAGAAGAGCAGGCTTTTCATCATCGTTTTCACCTGTTTTCATCGACTGATATACAGGCGATCTTTTCGTTATGAATACTCTCGGGATCCACAAAATAAAAAACAGCATACCTGAGCCTGTAATCTTTGAATCCTTAAACAGATCCATGATCTTGACAGTACAGTTTTCTGATTTCCATATAGGATGGGAAACCGCGAATTCTCCGGAAGTTAAAAATTCTATCAGAGGTATCCAGAACCACGCTGTCACAGCAAGTGTACAAGCAGCACATATTGCAAGGGTGATGAGTTTCCTTGGTTTTTTTATTATTCTCGGTAAAAAAATAATCGAAACCAGTACACATACACCAAGTGATTCAGCAGCTGATATCAAATGTGACATCAGCATTCCCGCAAGTCCCGCACACAGAATATATGGTTTTTTAAAATCCTTAAAAATAAAATCATAGAGTCCGAGCATTATTACAGGCCAGAAAACGTATGCTTCAACTTCTCCGAGTGCAAACCGGAAATAAATATTGTCTAACCTGTAAAAAGAAAGTGTATACAGTACCCCGGCAATTGAACCGCCGACCATACTTCCTGTTGTTCTTTCCACGAGAATGAACATATTGAGATAACTGACCACAGAACACAGCAGAATAAAAATAAACATACTTTCTGAAAAATTGATTCCAATAAGCCGTAAAAATGCAGGTATATATAAAAACAAATCGGGATATGCAGTCGCACTGGCATATCCTGCTCCGTTGCAGTACAGATAATCTATTCCGCCATTAAAGAAATCATGTGTTTTCAGTTTGTTATAAAGAGCCTCAACTCTCAGATAATGATAAGCTGAGTCATCACCGATGATCCATTGATCCAAAGGTAAAAAATCCTTTAAAGATATGTACATTACTGCTGCAAAGCAGAAAAAGCAGAACAGTATGCCGGTATAACCGATAAATTTATCATTTTCCAATACAGGAAACTGTTTTTGTATCCGTTTTTTAGTTTTCTTTACCATCGTCACTTCCAGTTTCTGACCCATTGCATCTGTGTATTTTTTTTGCAATGTATACCGGTCGGTTTTTTGATTCAAGATATGTTTTTGAAAGATAAATGCCGCTGATGCCTGTACAGAAAAGCTGAATTCCTGCAACAAAACATACTATACATATGGTTGAAGCCCATCCGCTGACTTCATCCCCGAAAATAAGTCTTCTTATAAAAACAAAAATTACACCGATAAAAGCAAGAATACAAAAGAAAATGCCTATGATCGAAGCAACTGCAAGCGGTGCAGTTGAAAAAGCAACTATTCCGTCAATAGCATAAATAAACAATCCCCAGAACGACCACTTTGTTGTTCCGCTGACTCTTTCCCTGTTTTCAAATTCAAGCCATTTGGTTTCAAATCCGACCCATGAAAAGATACCCTTTGAAAATCTGTTTCGTTCTCCAAGTGTCAGTATCGCATCAACCATCTGCCTGCTCATCATTCTGAAATCACGTGCTCCGTCAACGATCTCTGTTTTTGAGATCTTATTCATCAGTGAATAAAACCTTTTGGCAAACCATGAACGTATCGGAGGTTCTCCGGTTCTGGTAAATCTTCTTGAAGCAACACAGTCATACTTTGTTTCTTCCTTGAGTGTTTTATACATTGTCTCTATCAGCTCAGGCGGATCCTGAAGATCTGCGTCGATAATGACTGTATAATCACCTCTTGAATTTTCAAGCCCTGCAAACATTGCAGATTCTTTTCCGAAATTTCTCGAAAAAGTTATATAGCTGACTCTGGGATTTTTTTCTGCATATTCCTCAAGAACTTTAAGCGTTTTGTCCTTTGAGCCGTCATCCACAAAAAGATATTCCATACTGATCCCATACTTTTCATGCATGTTTTCGTAGACCTTGTCAATTTCCTGTACAAAATACGGTATAGTCTCCTCTTCATTGTAACATGGCACAATTACTGTTATGCTGTCCATAAATAATACTCCTTAATATATTTTATCTTTTTAAACCAAAGCTGTGTATTGTTAAAAGCTCTGAGTTGTATAATTTTTACATTCTTATTATTCACAGTTTTCCTGATCCGCATCTTCACTTTCGGCAGCATTTTCTTTTGTACCGGAAACTGCTGAAGAAACTGCCGGCTTTTCCTTTTTCAGTGAAATAAAAAATACAGAAATTTTTCGTGAAAAAATCAAAATTACAATACATGCTCCTGCTATCAGAAGTCCGACAGCAAATCCCGGAGCTCTGTATCGATATTCAACAGTATGTGTTCCTGCAGGGACTATCACTGAAACAAACTCTCCTGCAGCAGTCTGAGTATCACATTTTTTTCCGTCAACATAAGCACTCCAGCCGCCGTCCTGAGTCATTGTTCCCATCAGAACACTGCTTTCGTCAAGCTCAATAGTTCCTCTGACATATGTATTTTTAAATTTGTCAACCTTGAGCTGATGCGCAGAAAGCTTCTCGTAAGTATTTTTCCAGACTTCCTCATCAAAATATGCAAAGTCAATACCTGTACATCCGATATTTATATTACTTACAGTATAATCCATGTTTACAACAGTACCGGCATTGAAATATCCGACATAAGCGAACTTTACGGCTCCTATATCAATATTTCTGTTGTAGTTTTCTCCGGAAGATATCTTGAGCTCTCCGGCTCTGAAGTTCTGATCCATAAAATATGTCCCGCTATATGGACAAACAAATTCATAGTGGATCGAAAGATCGCTGCAGCCTTCATTCAAAGTATAATAATTGGAATTCCAGTTATTGCTTTCAATAAATCCTGCGTTTTCACTCGTTAATGAACTCGGAGATATTGTTTTGAACACATTTGTTTCCTCACCGCACAAAGCACTTAAAAACAGATTCTGATTTCTTAGTGTCCTTACTTCATCAGTAGGTTCAAAGGACATTATTTTATCTGAAACAGGAAACGAAAGTGAAAGTGCATTTGTATTTTCAACTATATCGCAGTTATCATTTGATTCAACAAGTCTGTAAAAATCAAACTGATTTGAAAGGCTTCTTGAATAATCAATAAAATATCTGACACCGAACAAAGAATCCTGAACCGGCGAATCAAGATTATAGCAGGAGCTCAGTCTGTCTGCATAGACTCTGTTTCCAAGATATTTTAAAAGTGAAAAAGTCGAGCCCTTCATTGTAGATGAATAATATGAGATTCCCTGCATATCACCGAACATTGACGGATTAAACGTAAATCCGCCGTTCGGAAGAACTCTGTAAAATGTACTTGTCGGACATTTCCATTTCCTGCTTGACTCATACTGTCTGACTGCAGTCTCTGAATAATATTTTCCATCAGAAGTACGTGTGCCGTTTTTTTCCTGCGACGCTGTATCAATAAGATTTTTTGCACTGTTGAATGCAATAGTCCCGGTCAGCAGAACAACAAACACTGCTAAAGCGATCTCAGATACACGTTTTACTGTTTTATTTTCCTCATATTTTTTTGAAGCCATATCAGCAAGGATTATAAGGAGAACAAGGATCGATTCAGCTATGAATATTTTTAACCATATCTTAGGAAGAGAGATCTCCTCCATATCTTTTCCGATACCTCTCACACCGATAAACACAGCAGAAAGACCGGTAAGGATACTCAGAATAACTCTCGACATCGGAAGTTCTCTGAGATTTATCGCTGCAGAACAGATCAGTTCAACTACAAGAAGTGAAAACAAAAATGTCCATCTTCCCGGAAGCTGATTCGGATAATGAAGCCCATGCCATACAAAATTCAGCATATCGTCACAGCATGACAATGCAAGAAACGAAAGAAAAACTCCGTTTGCAGCTCTTTTTGAACCTTTGATGTTACTGTTGAAGAAATAAAGCGGAAGCATCACAAATGCGATCATTCCGACAGAAATATTTACTCCTGTATACTCAACATAAAGCGGTTCACCGGACAGCATGCATCTGAACACGGATGCAATATTGGCAAAAAAACGAAACATCTCCGGCTTTTCCGAAGCAGTCTGCATTGACTGGCTGACTGCCGAATATGCAGTCAGAATAAACGGAGAAGCAATTGCTCCTGCTGCAGCCGACGACAAAGCGAACCGGACAGCTTTTCCGAATTTGTCTTTTTTCCATGGTACATTTTCTTCATTTTCCAAAAATACATTTGCAAGAAAATATAAAACACAAAAAATACAAACTGAAATGCCTATATAGAAGTTTGAAATAATGGTCAAAGAGAGAAAAACAATATACATCAGATATTTTTTTCTGTTCATCAGTCGTTCAAGTCCGATAAGAACAAAAGGAACAAGGATAAGACAGTCAGTCCACATCGGCTGAGACATATAAGCCAGCATATAGGCACATAAACCATATGCAGCCGAGCCTCCGATAAGGATCACCGATCTGCTTTTAAGCTTGTATCTCAGAAAAGCAAGGCATGAAACACCGGCAAAAGCATATTTTACAAGACAGACATAATTTATGTAGCTGACAAGATTTTTCATTGGTATAATCAAAAGAGGGATCCAGAAAATACTGTTGCAGTAATATGCATTCATGGCAAGATTGTTAAATCCGAAAACTCCGTTCCATGAGTGTATCATATCCGCAAGTGAATCGATCTGCATCAGCTGAGCATACATAGGAGCATACTGTCCCCACAGATCCATGCACAAAACCGACTCATCACCAAAAGGTGCTATTTTAAGTTTCTTAAACATCAGCAGACCGGAAACAAGCGATATTATAAAAACAGCAGCATATGACAGTCCGGCTGTGATAAATTCTTTTTTGTTTATCTTTATCTTATTTTGTATTTTCATGTTTTCCCTCTCATTCCGTTAATTTGCATAATCAACTTTTATTATATCACTATTACGGTACATTTTCAATATTGATTCATACTTTTTCATCTAAAACATCTTCTCCGGAAATATGCATAACTCTGCTTTTTGAACAAGTTTTGTTTTATAAACCACTTAACATTCTATTACGTTGTTCATTGACTAATTTCAGTATTTAGAGTATGATTATATGTGGTCAAACTCAAATATCATGTGTTTTCATGCAATGGTCGGTTTTCGCTCCGCTGCTGTTGTTCAAAGCTCTGCTTTTAACAAGCAGAGGCGGGGGGGATATCCACTGCGTTGTTATTATCTTATTATTTTAAAGGATCGTGAGTAAATGGATAAAATCAAAAAAATTATTGAAAAATCAGAACAATACGCTGTTTTTCTGATTTGTGGCATCATGACATTTATAATGGGATTCAATCTGACTGAAAGCATTTTTAATACCACAAAAATAACTTATGATCCGGGTTTTCTTGAATACATCTCTTTTCATCATGACAATCTGATCATCAATCTTATTTTTATCGTTTGTATACTCTTTATTGCAGCACTGGTCATCCCGTATCTTGAAAAAATACCGTCAGTGATCCAGGTTGCTGTTCTTGTATTGTTCACTTTGATTTTCGGATCATTATATGTATACAGTGCACAGTGCATTCCTGCATCAGATTCAATGAAAGTTACTGATGCTGCCGTAATGGCTGCAAACGGTGACTATCAGTTTATGACTGACCGATATTTCAATAACTGTAATTATCAGCTCGGATTTGTCTTTTTCTGCGAGATACTTCTTGACATCTTCGGCAAAAATCCCGACTCATTTATCTCACTCCAGATATTCAATGTAATACTTGTTGCTTTTTCTTACGTTGGTATACTTTTGTCAGTCAAAACGCTTTATCCGGGAAAACGCATTTTTACAACTGCTGTTTTGTCACTGTTTTTCTGCATCCAGCCTTTATTTTTCTCTGTTTTTACATATGGTGTAATACCGGGACTTGCATGCACGGTCTGGGCATTTTTCTTTGAGATAAAATTATTTGAAGAAACCGAAAAAAAGAAGAGCCGACTGAAATGCGTTTTATTTGCCATACTGTCATGCTTCTTTATCTCCGTTGCCTGTATGGTAAAATTAAATTACCTTATCGCTCTGATAGCGATGCTTATATGTGCGTTTATCAAAATGTTCTCAAAAAAGAAGCTTATCTCTTTGGCATATATAGCAGTTACAGCTGTTTGTGCTCTCAGTATAAACGGTCTGATAGTCAGAAGCTATGAGTCAAGAAGCGGAATAACGCTTGACGACAGTGTTCCGTTTATAGCTTATCTTGATATGGGAATGCATTATCCAAACGAAGGATACTGCAACTGCAATGCAGCCGGATGGTTTGATCCTTCATATATCGAATATAATCATGCCAATAACGAATTCAATGCTGCAAAAACTGCTGAAGCTTCAAAAAAATCGATCAAAGATAGACTTTCATTTATGTCAAAGCATTCTATAGAGACAAATGATTTTTACTTTGAAAAGATCACATCACAATGGAATGAACCTACATATGCATGCATCTGGCTGAGCCATATAAGAGAAAAATATTCAAATCCCAAAGAACCGGCTTATACTCTTGCATATACCGGACAGACAGACACTGAACAGTTCATGAACATTTACCAGATGATTATTTATCTCGGAGCGTTTACAGGAATACTTCTTTGCTTTAAGAAAAAAGATATTTTCTCAGTTCTCTTTATTTTAACAGCTCTCGGCGGATTTCTTTTCCATCTGCTTTTCGAAGCAAAGTCTCAGTATATACTTCCGTATTTCGTCATCCTGACCGGATTCTCGGCAGTCGGTACTGATTATATCTGCAGAAAAATCGCTCTTATTCTGTCAAGAAAAATCAAAATAAGAATACACATTTTTGAAAACAATCAAACTTCAGATACAGTTCCTGATGATAATAAAGAAGAGAATAGTAAAGTTGCAGTGTGACATTTGTTCATCATGCATTATTTCAACGATTGCTCGTTGTATATTTCTGACGAATCGACAGGTTTTTGCTTAAAAAGTATTGACATACTGAATTTTTAATGGTATACTGTAATCAATGAAGGAAATGAAACGTTTGACTAACGGCAAAGCTGCTGAAAAGCAGTGACGCAAAACTACAGGGACTAAACTGAACTTCAATTCAATTGAACATCTTTACACTGTTCAGCATTTGTCAGCCAGTTGCCTGCTTTCGTATCAAATATCCTTACAGCAGTTGGTCTGATCAACCGGCAGCATTACAGACAGGATACGGGTTAAAACAGTTTATTTACGTTTTAAAAAGTTCATGAGCTCGGACTTTATGCGAAAGTTTACGGTTCTTTTCCCCGCACGTTGATGTCGTGGATGTTTCACAAATCCTTTTTAAAATACTTAAGGAACAGGATTCAAACTAAACAGGATGGCAGATTCAGTTTTTCTTCACCTAATTTTTATTAACCGAAGAACAGGTTGAATGTCGAAGCGATCCATCCGGCAGAAAAAGCAAACTACTAAAATTTATAATATATTTATTCAGAATATTATAATTAAATTTTTTCATAAGAACCTAAAAAATAAATAAAAATGAACCAAAAACTCTCTATAAAAAACAAAACAAAAAAATAATTTTTCCATTAAAAAATATAAAGCTCGGGCCGTGCAGATTTCTGTACCGCCTGAGTTTTTTTATTGACTTTTCAATATATCTATGATAGAATTATAGCAGATTGTGCAAAGGGGCGATATCTTGAAAATTCCACTGATACTTAAACCGACTTTCAAAGATTATCTTTGGGGCGGAACCAGACTTAGAGATGACTTTGGAAAACAATGCAATCTGGACAAGATTGCAGAAAGCTGGGAACTGTCATGCCATAAAGACGGAAGCTCTGTAATAGACAACGGTGAAGACAAAGGCATGACTTTACAGGAATATTTAAACAAAAACGGGATGTCAGTACTTGGAACAAAATGCAGCAAATTTGAAAACTTTCCTGTACTCATAAAGCTCATCGATGCCAAAGACAACCTTTCCGTTCAGGTACACCCTGACAACGAATACGCTCTGAAAACAGAAGGTGAATACGGCAAGACAGAGATGTGGTATATTGTCGACTGTGAAGAAAATTCATCACTTCTCTATGGATTTAAAAGAAGTATCACACCGGAAGAATTCCGCGAACGTATCGAAGATAACACTCTTCTTGAAGTCACAAACAGTGTCAGTGTAAAAAAAGGCGATGTATTTTTCATCAAAGCAGGTACTCTTCATGCTATCGGAAAAGGTATCCTTATCGCAGAGATACAGCAGAACTCAAACACAACTTATCGTATATATGATTACGGAAGAAAAGACAAATACGGAAACACGCGCGAACTTCATATCGACAAGGCATGTGATGTTACAAACCTGAATGTTTCCCCTGAGATCCTCAGTCCAAAGCCGGAAATCCTGGACGGATATTCAAAAACATTTCTTGGAGCATGTGACTATTTCAACTCATTTGTGATCGATATGAACAATACTTATACTCTGAATGTTGACGAAACATCATTTGTTCATATTCTCGTTCTTGAAGGATGCTCAGATATTTCGTCTGATTTCTTTAAAACATCAGTAAAAAAAGGTGACAGCGTTTTTTTCCCTGCTTCATCAGGAACATTTTTAATAAACGGTAATTGTAAATTTATTATAACAAACATTAAATAGAAACCGGAGGAATATATTTATGAAGTACTACGTAGGAATAGACCTCGGCGGAACAAACATTTCTGCCGGAGTAGTAAATGAAAAATATGAAATTATTTCAAAAGCATCAACAAAAACAAACTGTCCGAGACCGGCAGAAGAGATTGCTGAAGACATGGCAAAAACAGCTATAGAAGCAGTAAAAAAAGCAGATCTTACAATGGATGAGGTCGAATGGATCGGTATCGGAACACCGGGAATAGCTGACAACGCTAACGGTACCATAATCTATTCCAACAATCTTGGATTCAACAATGTCCCAATGGCAAAATATATAAATAAATACATCAACAAACCTGTATATATTGAAAATGATGCCAATGCAGCTGCTTATGGCGAATTTGTAGCCGGTGCTGCTCAGAACGCTGTAAATGCAGTTTGCATAACACTTGGAACCGGTGTAGGCGGCGGAATCATCATAGACGGAAAGATCTATTCAGGTTCAAACATGGCAGGAGCTGAGCTTGGTCACATGGTAATCAGTGTTGACGGACCTCAGTGTACATGCGGAAGAAAAGGCTGTTTTGAAGTATACTCTTCTGCAACGGGTCTTATCCGTATGTCAAAGGAAGCAATGGAAGAAGACAAGAACAGTATAATGTGGAAACTTTCTGCTGAAAAGAACGGTAAAGTAACTGCAAGAACATCTTTTGATGCAATGCGTGCAGGTGATAAATCTGCCAAAGCGGTCGTAGACAAATACATTAAGTATCTTGCTGCAGGTATTACAAATATCATCAACACATTCCAGCCTGATATTCTTTGTATTGGCGGCGGTGTATGCAACGAAGGAGAT
Organism: Oscillospiraceae bacterium; assembly: GCA_045643005.1. Taxonomy (GTDB): domain Bacteria; phylum Bacillota; class Clostridia; order Oscillospirales; family Ruminococcaceae; genus HUN007. Next base: position 19,096 of record JAZUJY010000306.1, read on the forward strand.
CCGCTTCTTCTCCCTGTAAAAGAACTCGTTAAAAAAGAAGTTTACACAAGATCCATGGAAAAGAATACTGAAATAGTAATAGCAAAGCTTGGAAACGATGCCGGCATAATCGGTGCGGCATTCCTCGGAAATGCTGTAAACAAATAATCAATTATTGCAGAAAAGCAGCCTCAGTAATTTTAGGTTCTTACGCAAAGTGCGGACAATATAATTTTTTTTACAGGTATTCGATGTTCTTAAAGATGTCGAATACCTGTTTTTTGCTAATTGAATTAGACCTATGATTTTTGTATAGAAGTCTACGTCAAAAACAAGGATCAAATCTGCATCATTAAATTTCTAACCATTTTTTTAATAAGTCCTTGGAATTTTTATCAGTATGTGTTATAATAGATTCGGCATAAAATTTGTGGAACAAATGTTCTCGGCCTGCTCGCCCGAACATTGTGCGTTTTATCGATTTATATCGGCAATTGCATCCTTCTACAAAGCCGGAGTTAATAGAGGTGGATATCGCATTCTTGATGGGAAGGATATCCGCCTCTATTCCATTTATAAATGAATCAATACCTTTATTTCG
>JAZUJY010000307.1:0-4143 GCA_045643005.1 Oscillospiraceae bacterium
GTTTTCAGAACCGATTCCGGTTCCTAAAACAGTGGTTTTTCTACAGGCTGAGCCGAGGTCTTATGACCTCGGCATTTTTTTGTTGACATATCAAAGATATAATGCTATAATCAATATATCGACCAATTGTTCTATGTTGTCAGCAAGGGCTGGGTTGCCGCAGGCGATAAGCTTTGTCTCGAAAGCGGCAAAACCGTAACTGTTACAGGCTCAGAGCTTGAAAAGCTTGAAAAGCCGATTAAGGTTTATAACCTTGAGGTTCTCGATAACCGCACCTACTTCGTCGGCGATAAGGCTGTGCTTGTACATAATGAGTACGATAAAACTAGAAAATGGTCCTCAAAGGAAGTAAATGATGCAGCAAAAGATTTAAAGAATGGGTCAACATCTGTTACCATAAGCAATCGTTCACAGGCTGAAGAACTGTTTTTAGGATTATATCAGGGCGATGGCTACCATAACACGGATGGCTGGATAGGCGAAGAAATAGAAGCTTATTTTGGCGGTAAGCAAGGTACATATCATTGGGATGTTGAATTTGAATACAAAGAAAAAATAAAAGATTATATTTTAAAGCATCATGATATTAATAATCCTGACGCAAAAATAGCACATTTACAAATTCATGAAAAAATTACTGGTAATATAATAAGAATATTTATTGAAGGGATAAAACCATGAATGTAAAAAGAACAATACTATCCGGTACTTCTTTAGCAGCAGACGTTGAATCATCAGATGATACTTCAAAAACGTTTATTTCAATAGGAGGTTATATCAAATATAATGGCAGAGAATTGAGTATTCCAGAATTCAGAAAAATGAAATATGGAATAATAGACGAACAGTATGTTTACTATTTTTATAAGTATTACGCTGTTCCAACCCGACTTTTATTACCAGATATGGATATACATCCTGATGAATTATTGTTTTATAAAACAGAATTTAATATAAGTTCTTTTGAAGAACTAGAAAAAAAGATAACCGTTTTAGGTGCAAAATTAGATGATTTTGTTGTGATATGGCAATCTAAAGCACCTCTGTAATAACAAAATAGTATTTTTTTCGCCGAGGTCTAATGACCTCGGCTTTCTTCTTGTTGACATAATAAAGATATAATGCTATAATCAATATATCGACCAATTGTTCTATGTTATCGGAAAAGGCTGGGTAGCCGCTGGTGACCTTACCGCAGGCGATAAGCTTTGTCTCGAAAGCGGCAAAACCGTAACTGTTATAGGCTCAGAGCTTGAAAAGCTTGAAAAGCCGATTAAGGTTTATAACCTTGAAGTGCTTGATAATCATACATATTTTGTTGGTGATAAGTCTTTCCTCCTGTATTCTTACTGAATATGAACCATTTTCTGCATCAAAATTTTTTTCACCATTGCAACATGAAAACGCATAATGCCATGTTCCCTTTGTAATATTCACTCTATCACTTTCGTTAAGATGACCACCTGTTTTTTCATATATAACGGATCCGTTATCATTGTATATCTTTAGAGAAATATCACCTTTATTTATATCTGATTCCATTTTTATTATAAGATCTTCATCTTTTTTTATTTCAAATTCTTCATCATATGAACAAGAAAAGAATTCAAATTCTACTACTTCGTTAAAGATATATGTTTTTTCAGACAAGAACGAAATTAAAAATATCGAACATATAGATACAATAATAGCTGTAAGCGCAAGTAAAAAATACGATTTTTCATTATGTAATATTCTCTTCTTTCTTAAATTTTACTAATTTGAGCTGAATCAAAAACTTAACATTGCATCATATGGTGATATTCTTTTCTCAAAGCTTATTACTGTAATTGTAGCAACTAATATGTTTATCAAATTCACGCCCAAAATAGCTATAAATGAATATCTGTTTACGAAATACTCTTTCACAGCAAAACCGTAAAAACTACTCGATTTAGAATTCAACATATTAACAAACAAGTATTCAAATCCTATACTTAATACAAGTGCAAATATAGTAATCAATAATAAACCGCCACAAAAAATTTTAATTACATTTTTTTCAGGCAGACCCAATGCTTTCAAAAGGCCTACTTTCTTTTTCATACCACGTATAAGGAAAAATAACAACACTATAATAGCTACAATACTTAATGCAATAATAAACTTAACATTGTTATAAAATAATTCTTTAGCAGATCGATTATTAGCATAATTAGACATTAAATTCATTTTTGCACTATTCTCTTTACTTAATGCATCAATTGAGTTCATTACATTTTTATATTCTTCATCATTTTTAAAATAAAACAATATTGTATTATCAGCCACTTCCCCATACTGATTGCTCCAAGTATCCTTTGACATTATTAAAGAACCTTTGAAATAATCTACATTATCATTTAATATGCCGCATACAGTATATTCCCCTTCAGATGCTGCATCATTATCTTTATCAAGAGAAAGTCCTATCTGAATTTTATCACCTATATTTAATTTGTAATACCTTGCTGCATAAGCACCTAATAATACCTCTTTCTTTCCATTTGAAGGTAATGATGAGCCTTGCGATAAATAGTTTGAAAAAATACTGATATCTTTATCATTCATACCTAAAACTCTATATTCAATTTGATTAATTCCGTCATTAACAAATAATAAGTTTCTTTCAACAAGTTTTTGGTAATTTACATTATCGGGAACAGTGTTATCAAGTTCATTAACAACCCCGTCTATATCGCGATAAAGCTTATATCGCATAACACCATCTTCATCCATCGAACCATTTATAACTACATCAGGATAGAAAGATTGCTGAAACTGTTTTTCAAGAAAAATCGATTGTAATCCGATATAAACCGTAAATAGTGTAATGATTATAATATACAACATTAAATAACTCTTTTTTTCAAAGAATAAATTAACAAATATTTTCCTTTTCATGGCTTTCCTCTTTCTACAACTCTATTACTTCGTCTGCATAATCTACAAAGGAATTATCATGTGTTGACACAATAACTATTTTGTTTTGAGTGTGACAATAATCATTGATATAGCTTGCTATTTTTTCTGCGTTTTCTTTATCAAGATTTGAAACAGGTTCATCACAAATCAGAATTTCAGGTGAATTCAAAATAGCTCTTACTAAACTTACACGTTGCTTCTCTCCACCTGATAATTCATTTGCTTTATGTTTTATACGATCCTTCAAACCAAATTGAATTAGTAATTCTTCAGCTTTTTTGATTACCTCATCTTTATTTTTTTCAAGACAACATCCGATAAGAGTAACATTATCAATAACATTTAGATTATCAAATAAATTATAATCCTGAAAGACAAAGCCAATATTCTCGCGCCTTAAAGTGCATTGTTTTTCACGGTTTATATTATTGACTTTTTGACCGTCAAATAATATCTCACCACTATCACTATCTTGTAAAAGTCCAATAATGGAAAGAAGTGTAGACTTACCTTTACCAGACTCTCCACGCAAAAGGTATAACTTTCCAGATTCGAATTTGTAGCTTAACTTATCGAATATAGTTATTTTTTTTCTTGATTTAGCAAATGATTTGCTTATATTTTTTACTATAATCTCCATTTTTTTCCTTTCATAACTACTGCTAATAATAATTGAAGACATCTTTACTTATTGTATACTGCGTATGATATAAAAAAAGCGCAACAAAACGCACTTCATACTTACTATGAGAATGGTTTTGTCGCACTTTTCTTTGTCCAAAAACGCAACAAAATTTGTTAATTGACGAGCGATCCGGCTATACGGTAGTGACTGCTGCAATGGAATTACACCATACTTCCCTCAGTTTCAAAAAACATTTTTATATTGTATCATATTTAATCAAAAATGTCAATAAAATATTAAAATATTATATATGGCATCTCTAAAAACCCTATACAAAGAGGAGAAAAAGTAGTATATTAATTTCGTAATTATTTTCATTTATAGGTGAAACATGGACAGAAAGTTTGGATTGAAGGTTCTGAACTATTACATATACCTAATTGGATTAGAAAAATACTGGAGATAAAAGTATGATTTTTGGAAACAAAATGTTATTTGCTGTTCAAGTTGACATTATAGAAGAAACAGAAGATGATACCTATTGCCATTTTTGTTATTGGATAAATGGTTTGAAA
>JAZUJY010000308.1:0-8751 GCA_045643005.1 Oscillospiraceae bacterium
ATCCGTAAAATCTGCCTGGAAACTGAAAAGTGAATAAATAAGGCTGTCAGGAATATCAGCATTCTGATGCAGTCTTCCGACTTTTCCAAGATTATTAAAGCACTGGAAAAATGCAGTTACAATAAAATCCCTTTTCTCTCCGTTAATATTAACCGATACTTTCTCACCGATCTTTACATCAAGTTCTTTTGCCATATTGCCTGTTAATGCGATTTCATCCTCATACTGCGGTGCTGTGCCCTCAGTATATTCATAATCGCTTGTCTTTGTCTTATCACATTTAAGAAGCGGAATATTGATCTGGTTTCCGTTGTGTGAAACAGAAAGTCTGTACCATTTCTCAGTTTTTATATCAGCAGGCATATTGTTTTCTTGGAGTATTTCTGATATTTCATTTTCCGCTTCATCAATTGTCATTTCTCCTGATACAACTTTCATAAGCTTATCTGAATCAGCAATATAAACATCACTTTCAGTCATGCTTAAAAGTACAAGTGTTTTCGGGCTGTTAAGTGTATTTGCAGTATTTGCAAGAAGAATTACAAGAAGCATGCATATAGTGAATACCGCTGTGATAATTCCGTATTGCTTGGGTTCGCTTAAAATATCATTAACTGAAAGGAATGATGTTGTACCGAGTCTGCTTTTACCAAGTTTTAAAATGCTTCTTTTTCTGAATCTTTCTCCTGTCTGACCGCTTCTTACTGCATCTATCGGAGAAAGCTTTTTGACTTTTCCTGTGCTTGACCAGCAGAATGAAAGAATTATCAGTACAACTGCTATACTACATATAATTCCTATGATAACTGTATTATCATTTCCAAGAACCATCTGTTCACTTACGCTTGAAAGAAGCATATCTGCAAACGGAATACCTGCGATATATCCGATTACCGCACCTATAACTGAAATTCCGAGATACTTTACAAGATAAATTATTCTGATCGAACTGTTTTTGATTCCCACAGCCTTCATTACGCCGATTTCGTGAAATTCCTCAGAAATTGTAAAACCAATTGTGAATTTCAGAATCACAAATGATACGATAATAAGTCCTATCCCTATTACAAGCATTATGACTGCAACGATCATATTCATTACATATGCTGTTTTAATCGTTTCTTTACTGCCATCAAACATTATTCCGTTTATTTCTGATGTTACGCTTGAATCTACATCAGAATCCGAATAAACTGTAATAAGACTTCCAAGCTTAAACTGTTTTACTGTTTCATCTGATTTAAGTTCATCGAAATCAGCAGTATTCATAAGAAAGCGTGGATTGGTCATCATTTCACTTCCGAAAATTGCATCTTTCAGAAAACCTGCATATTCAAATCCCTTTTCATAATCTCCTATGGAAAATGTGATTATGTCTCCGACCTTTAATTCACTTTCTAAAGGAATATTGCTTGTAATATATATTTTTCCTTTTTCAACCTTGTTTACGATCTCATTATCAGAGTTAAAAAAGTTGATTGTTGAATTTTCAATTGCCTGTATAAGTCCTGCGTTTGTAAAAGAAAAACATTTCTCACCATCTTTGAAATAATTATCTGAACTCGTTAAAACCAGTTCTTCTGTTTTATAATCATTGATCTTGGTATTGTTTTTAAGTATTTCCTGAACAGCTTTTGAACTCTCGTCATTGCAGACATAAAAATAATCTCCCATACCTGCCTTGTCAAAGTAATAATCAAGTCCGTTGACAACAGAAAAAATGTTGTTCACACTGCTTGACGCAAACATTACTGACAAAATCACAAACAAAAGCAAAATAAAGTTCATGGTCTTTTTTCTTTTAAGGTCTTTCAGCAAAATTCTTAAATACATATTATTCCTCTCCCTATATTTTAAGTCGCCTCCAAAAAACTTCTGAAAAAACTGTTTTTTAGAGATGTCCTTTGGTGTGATTACAGTATAGCATGAAAATTATTAAATAATCCTTAAGCACAAAAAACAGTTATGCACAGGCATAGAAAATAAGGCAGCACTGCACAAAGCACGTCTGACGACTTTGTACGGTGTTGCCCTAAATAATAGTTGGTATGATGTTCATAATGAAATATTAATATTGCTCCCCCAATTAAATCCTGAATTTTTCTGCTCGTCCTGACGGAGAAATTCAGCGTCAGAAAACCTTGCCATACGCCAGTATGCCTGCGGTTTTCTTCCTTGCCTTTCTCCGCCATTACTTCGCACCAATTCTTCACGATTTAATTGGCGGAGCAATAGAAACAACCGACTTTGAATAATCAGAGTCGGTTGTTTTATAAATGCTGTAATTAATATTATTTCAGATTGTTCATATTAGACTTATATTTAAGTCTGAGCTTATCAGTTACAAGAGCGATAAACTCAAAATTTGTAGGTTTTCCTTTGCAGCTGCTTGATGAATAACCGAAGAAAGAGCATATTGCTTCGGAATTTCCACGTTCCCATGCAACCTCAATAGCGTGACGTATTGCACGTTCAACTCTTGAAGCGGTAGTTGAATAAGTATCAGCAACAGCAGGATAAATGGTTTTCGTTATGCTGTTTATCTGATTTTCGCAGTTTATGGCAGAAAGAATAGCTGTTCTCAGATAGTGATAGCCTTTGATGTGTGCAGGTACACCAAGACTGTGAATAGTTTCAGTTACCATAAGTTCAAGGTCTGTGCTTTCGGAAATATTATCTTTTTTCGCCAAAGCTTTTATTATTGATGATAAGCTTTCAACATCAAATGGTTTAAGCAGGTAATAAGCTGCTCCGGCATCAACAACCTGACGTTCGACGAAGGAGTTGTCAAAATTTGAAGTAATAATAAACTCCGGTTTTTTGATATTGAGCTGTGCAACCTTTTTCATAAGTGCAGCAGCATCAAGGTTGTGCAGTGAAAGGTCAGCTACAACAACATCGGGTAAATCTTTCTGTATTGCCTCGAGCAACACGTTGCCGTCTTTTCGGCGTGTGTAGGCATATAAGCCTTTTTTGCGGAGAGTACTTGCGAGATTTACTCCATACTCTGCTGAATCGTCACCAATCATCACTTTTATTATATTTTCCATAGTGCCTCCTTTTTTTCTACAATATAAATTATAACATAACATACTCATTAACATCAAGTATATTTTAAAGTATTTTTGTCGAAAAGTATTCTTGCGTCCAAATCTTTTTGCACCAAAATAAAGAAATTTTATTGATAAAGACTATAAAATACGGTTGAAAAGAAAATAATATATCTTTATATCAAAAAAACAGATTCCGAAAAAGAATCGGAATCTGTTTTTAATGAAAGAATATATTTTAGTAATAATTAACTTTTTCCGCCGTGGTTGAAAAAACGGTCAAGCTCCTTAGCAGTTTCTTCGAGGTCTTTGCCATTAAGGTCTAAATCAAATTTATAGTCACCAAACTCGAAACCTTCGACATCTGCACCGAGAATTCCGTCCATTCCGATTGAAATATCTCCAAGGGAGGTACGAGGCTCAATAACAACATCTTTGTAAATCGGCTTGCTGAAATCGAAAAGTTCACCTGTTTCATAGTCGTAATATGCAAGTTCGACACTTCCGAATGTTGTGTTGATATAAATTTTTGTTCCGTCAGTTGTTATATCTTCCATGCCGAGTTCTTTTTTAAGCTTCTTCATTTCCTTTGTTTCAGCTGCATTCATTGAATCAATGAGCTTCTGAAGGCTGATTTTAGAACCTGACATAACGTGATAATCCTGACCTGTTCCCTTTGATGATGACTTCTTTCCTGAAGCTTCAGCAGACATATCCATAATGGTAACTGTTACCATGTCTTCGCTTTTTTCACCTGCTTTTTCTTCATCACTTCCGTGAGTTTTTCCGAAGTCTTCATTTACTGAAAGGTTGAAATCCATTTCTGTGCAATAATTTATATTCAAAATGATGGATGAAAGTGAATCAAAGCCGTCAGCTTTAACCTCCATCTCAAATCCGCCGAACAAAGAGTAGTCTATATCAAGGGTAATGTCACCATTTTCATCGGTTGTACCAACTTTTTCACCGCCAATGTATATTTCTGCATCAGGAATACTATGAGTGCCGCAATGAACATGAACAGGCACACCTTCATCTGTATCAAGCATTTTGGTTTCAATCAATGCTCGTGCAACAGCCTGCTGTTCTTCCTTTGTATAGCCTAAAGAGCCTGCTGTGTGTATAAGAGCATTTGCAGTTTCATTAAAGTTAACGTATCCTGTGATTTCAAAAAGTGAATTAAAGAACAATTTTCCTATTTTATCATTTGAAAGTCCATACTGTGACATAAGGTAAGCAGAATGCGAAACAATTGTAGCATTTTGGTGTTCATCGGTTGGAGAAGCATTGTAATAAGGGTCTGATGAATCCTTGATTGCAGGAGCTGAATATTTATTAGGATCAGCAGCATCACGAACCATATAATTATAATTCTCCCAGTCAGTAGGAACCTCTTTAGCTATAAATGCCCAGTCTCCTGTAATAATTGAAGCCATTGTATCGGCGTAGCCCTCATCAATTGTTCTTGAACTAACATCTTTTGAAAGGTTGGCGGTGTAATGCACTACACCATGAGTAAATTCGTGAGCTAATATACCTTTGCCATTAAGAGGTTTGCCTTCAACAGCACCAATAAGGAAAAGATTTGTATCATTTATATATGCGGCATTTTCTACATCTTTCAGCCCCGGAGTGAAGGCACCAATAAGGTGCAGTAAGCTGATAAGTTCATTATCCGTCATTCCTTTGTTGCAGACAGCATCTTTTACACCGACAACAACCTGAAGCGGCATACCGTTTCCATCAATAGATTTCCAGCCCAGATTGGTATTATAATAATCATAAGTGGTTTCAAAACTGTTGAGTGCACCTAATGAATAAGCAGAAAGCTTCGGAACACTTAAAATTTCTTCAATCTTACTATAGGCTGTAAATACAGGTGGTATTAAATCCCAAAAATCAAGTGATGGCTCAACTTTAACTGTTTTTGTACCGTCAGCGTTATCGTCTATTTGTGAAATAGAAAGTGGATTGAATTTCAGATGGAGCATATCTTTAATTACACCTGAAAACATCGTAACTGCACCTGCATCAGAAACAGTAATATCACGGGTAGGGTCATAAAGCTCGTATCCTACAAGTGTTTTTTCAAGCTCAACATTGAATACATTATCATCAACCTTTGCGTCTATAACCTCAGAAACACCGCTTAAAAGCGAATATGTAGAAATTACAGTACAGTTTGATGCATCAATGAAGTATTCGTTTGATTCCTCTGAGCTGACTGCATCAATTTTATATACAAGCTTAGCATCACCTGCGTCTGTATGAGGAAGAATAGTAAGCTCGCTGCTAAGTAAAGAGGCATCAGTGCCGAGTGAGCTTTTTACAAAATCTTCAGCCTGTCCTTTGCTTATATCAGGTGTAGTATTAACAGAAATCGGTGTAAATCCGCCGCTTATTGTATCAGCAACTCCGTCTGAGCCGACTGAAAGAATAAGCTGGTTGCCGTATACAGGAATGTCGTTTACAACCTGCTGGAATTTATAGTATGTAATGTCGTTAATAGTATTTTCGTTAATAAGAGAAAGTTCGTTCTGAGCGTTAGTAATACCGATAGTATCACTGTATGCAGCTATGAAGCTGAGTGCATCATCGGATGAAGCTATTGTGGTATCAAAATCACCTGAGAGCAAACTGAAATCACCGTTTTCGTCAAGACCGTGACCAAGCTGAGTGAGAACACTTTCGTCAGGACCGTCAAAATCAGGCACTTCGTATTCAATCTCCTCAGAAGCGTCAGCATCGTAATCGGTAATATCTATAATTTCTGTGCTTTTTTCCTTTTCGTCTTTTTTCTTGCTGTCAGAATCTTTATCTGAAAAATGACGGTAAGCAAAGAAACCACCTGTACCAAGTCCGGCAACTAAAGCCGCAATGATAATTATAAGCGGAATTTTGCTTTTCTTTTTAGGAGTAGTCTGAGTATTCTGAGGCTGTGCAGAATTGGTTGATTGTGGTGCAGCTGTTTCAGTAACAGAACTGGCTTCATTTATTGCAGCTGAATCTTTTTCTGTATCCTGCTGTGGCTCAAATGAATTGTTTTCCATAATACATCCTTCTTTCTGTATATTTATATTTTTTCTGCTTATGTTTACACAAAGTATGCAAAAAGTATATCACAGATACGAGGTAAAGTCAATATCTTACATTATTTATTATATACTATTATTTTGCAGAAAAAAAGAGTTATTTCTGCAAAATAGAATGTTCTATTTCTGCATTTTTTGCGGATTAAAAATATTCTATGATAAAACTGATTATAATTTGTAAAAAAAGTGATTGAATAATTGATTTTTTTATGTTATAATTATGGTGTGATTAAAATGTTCAGTATCAATTCAAAATTTTTACCGTTTATCAAGCGAAGGAAATTTTCAATGAAAATAAATATAATAAAAAAACTGCTTCCTGCCGCAATTTTATCAGTTGGAATGATTACAATAACGTCATGCAGAATAACACCAAAGAAAGTGTCTGATAATTCAAAGGCTTCTGGTTTGTCTTCGTTGACAGAAAACGGCTCTGACAGCTCAGCTTTTTCAATGAATTCAGATAACGGCGCTTATTCTCTCGATTTTGAACTTTTTTCGGGGCTGAGCGAAAAGTATGTGGACTTCAATAACAGAGCTTTTGCATATAACGGAAAGCTTTTTAAGCTTGGAGAAAATACTATCGGTGATTTAATGAACGCAGGAATGGAGTTTACAGGTAAGAAATTTGAAACAGCTTTTCTTGATTATGAGCTGATTCCAAATGAACAATCAGCATTTTTTACCTGCAAAGTAAATTCTGAGGTCTATGTTACCGTTCAGGGTATGAACCTTACGGATGATATGCAGCTTCAAAAGGACAGTGTACTGATTTATTTTGAGTTAGGTATTACTGATACTATCAGAGATGATACGCCGGATGAAAAGCAGGAATTAATTTTAAACGACGTAAAAGAAGCAAATGATTTGTTCAGATTTTCGTTTCCGCTCGATTTGCGGATTGATAACCTGCTTGAAAAGTTCCCTGATACAACCGAAAATGACGGTAAAGGCGGCGTGACATATTTAAAAGATGCTGTAGATAACAGGTGGAACAGTTTTATTTTCCGTTTTGATGAAAAAACAGGAATATTAAATTTTTTCTCAATTTCCTGGCTGCCTGATTTACAGTCCTGATGATAATCCTGCCGAAAGGCTTGATTATAAATAATAATTTTAGGAGAGTGCTGTTTGAAAAAGTACAATTCAAAGGAGATTGTAGGCTGACCGGGAGGTTTGCAGACAATCATTCAAACCTCCCGCTTATTAAAAAAAGCAATTGAAGTCAAACAATTTTCAGGAGGAAAAACAATGAATAAAAATGACTATATAATTCGTTTAGAAAATAAAGAAGATTATAGAGAAGTTGAAAACCTTATCAGAGAATCATTCTGGAATGTATATCGTCCGGGATGCAGTGAGCATTATGTTATGCGTGTACTCAGAGATGACCCTGCATTTGTAAAAGAGCTTGATTTTGTAATGGAGCAAAACGGCAGAATTATCGGACAGAATATCTTTGTTAAGACTGTTATTGAGGCTGATGACGGCAGAAGTGTTCCTGTTCTTACAATGGGACCGATTTGTATTGTACCTGAGCTTCAAAGACAGGGCTATGGCAGGATTCTGCTTGATTATTCTGTAAAAAAAGCCGCTGAAATGGGCTTTGGTGCAGTGTTATTTGAGGGTAATATTGCTTTTTATGGCAAAAGCGGTTTTGATTATTCCTCAAAATTCGGAATAAGATATCACGATTTGCCTGAAGATGCTGATGCTTCGTTCTTTCTTTGCAAGGAGCTGACTTTGGGATATCTTGACGGTGTTACGGGTGTTTACCAGACACCGCAGGGATATTATGTTGATGATTCAGATGTTGATGAGTTCGACAAGGAATTTCCGCCAAAGGAAAAGCTGAAGCTTCCGGGACAGATATTCTGAACGAATATCTACGTTGTAAAACATAGATAATTTCAGACAGGGGACGATGTATTTTCATCAGTTCCCTGTTTTGTTTTTAGAGATGACCTTAAATTGTAAGCCGCAGCATAGCGCAAATATGCAAAAATTAAGGCAGCATCGAAGAAAGATAATCTTTCTGATGCTGCCTTTTGTTTTTATAATCTGCATTTAAAATTTTCGTATGAGAATCTGTTGATAATCTCAATATTTCCGTCTGTATGAAGAACAGCGACAGAAGGCAGAGGCATACCGTTGAAGGTATTATTCTTTACCATAGAATAGATTGCCATATCCTCAAAAAAGAGTCTGTCACCGATATTAAGCTGTTTATCAAAAGAATATTCGCCAATTACATCACCTGCAAGACAGGTCTGTGAACCGAGCCTGTATGAGAAAGGTTTAATACCGTTTTCAGCCGAGTCTCTGAGCGGCGGACGGTAAGGCATTTCAAGAACGTCAGGCATATGACAGGCGGCAGATGTGTCGAGAATTGCAATAGGCATATCATTTTCCGTGATGTCGAGAACTGTAGTTACGAGATAGCCTGCATTGAGAGCAAAGGCTTCACCAGGTTCAAGAAAGACTTCAAGACCATATTTATCCTGCATACGTTTTATACAGCGTTCAAGGCGTGGAATATCATAGTCGTCACGGGTGATATGATGACCTCCGCCGAAGTTTATCCATTCCATTTTCGGCAGAATATCACC
>JAZUJY010000309.1:0-4836 GCA_045643005.1 Oscillospiraceae bacterium
CCTTTTAAATAAATAAAAAATATATATTAAGGCAAATCATCATGGAAACCGTACGCTTTTCTATTTTTGATTATACCATAATACCAAATCCGTGTCAATATCTTTTTTTCTTTTACTATGTTTGTATTATAATATAAAAAATGTCACTGTCAATAGTTTAATATTATATATATATATACTGTTTAGTTAACAAATCTTGACAAAAATGTAAATGAGGGGAAATGTCTTGGTATAATCTTTTGAATAAAAAAGACAAGACCTTTTGGGGAGTTGTCTTTTTATACTATTTTACTATATCAGTATCAAATATCATTTTTCTGCATGACGAACAAAAGTATGCATCAATTGTAAACGATGACAGAGACCTTTTAGCGGCGGTAACTCTGCCTAAACCGTCTATTTTATCCATAAAACCTGCCTTTTTATTTCCGGCTTTCCATGTCAACATACTTCTGCCGTCTCCGGATAAAATTCCTTTTTTCATCTCTTTATTACAAAACGGACATATCATAATTTCCCTCCACTTATTTTACGGCTTTATTATCATTCTTTAAAGCATCGATATTAAACAGAATGAAAAGAATATAGCAAACCGTGCCAATAATCGCATATACATCTTTCAGGTCTGATATCTGCCCAAAAGCTAAAATATAATCAAGCGAACCCTTCCAGAATATTTTATCTATAATAGACGCAACTGCTCCGCCCATAGTAAAACAGAACGTACAATTCAAAAGCATCGTTTTTTTGCTGTTTGGTATTCTTTTAAAATAAAGGTACAAAGCAGCAAATAAAGCTATCGCTGCCGCATTTATGGCTATTAATACCGTCAGGCTCAGATTCATATTCAGCTCATTATTGAACATAGAAAGCTGTTTTGTATTCAGAAAAGGTTTAAATCCAATTCTAAATTTTGAAATATTAAAAATATGTACTTCATCCATAAAGAAAAAATGGATTATTATTTTTATTATCTGGTCTATGCATATAAGTATTATTGTTATAATTGATTTTTTCATACGTTCACCTTATTTATTCTCCTTCATAGCTTTAAAAAACAGAAAAACTTCTGATATAAACAGGAGAAATGCAACAGCAAAAAATACAATCATTAATTTCATTGCAATATTATTTTCAACGCAATATACACCTAATGTAAAAAATGTAAAATAAAATACAATAATTCCACAAAAATTAACAACTGACTCTCTTTTTTTAAGATTATCCTCAGAGTAAAATGCAGTAATTGTGCCATTATCAATTCCGTTCCAGAATAACTTAAAAATAAAAAGAACCATGCCAATAACAAATGCAATAATCAACATAAACATTCTAAAATTGCTGTCATTAACAAAAATTGCAGTTGAAACTGCTGTAATCATCGCTGTAACGTATCGAATAACTGATACATTTCTTGATGAATAAAGCTTCATAATTGTCTCCTTATATATTATTTTTTACTTAATAAGTACGATTTAAGCTAAAAAAATTAGCCTCAAAGTCCTCCGCCGATAAGACCACCACTAACAGCAGAACCACCAGCGAGAACACAAACTATGCCACCTGCTGCAATAACAGGAGCTGCCATAACACATCCAGCTACAACAGCTGCACCTACTACTACACCACCAGCATGATTATACCATAATACCAAATCCGTGTCAATATCTTTTTTGTTTTACTTTATTATCAATAAAAAGCTTCGATTGTAAACATTCTGTGAACTTTTTCCAATATTCAATGGGTTTTAGTTGAAATCCCCCTCAATTCTGCCCCCTTATAGGAACTCAATTTTTAAAAAGGAGGATCTTTATATGATCACTATCAGAAACAGCACATTCATAAAATTCGATGACGAGGTAAGCGTTGAACGCATGGAGCTTGACATTGACAGCGCAGCTGAACTTCCCGAAGCTGATGACTTTGAAGGCAGACTTATCGCTCAGGGCAGTATCGCATGGGATATTACAAACGGCGAATTTTACGGTATGGACAGCAGCGGCGAATGGCATAACCAGACAGCAGAGGAGTGAAGTCAATGAAATTATACGAAAGGAGCGCTTACAATGCTGAAACATCATGATATTCTTGAAATTCAGAAAAAAGGTATATCTGCAAAGCTTTACGCTGATCTTGCCGCTCAGAAAATCGGCGGAACAAAAATGAACAGGCTCTCAGGTCAGCCTCCTCTTACTGTAACAAGCAGCGGCAATACAATATATCAGTGGGGAGTATGCGGAAAAACTGTTCAGTCTGCATCTCCGTCCCCGCTTTCTCCGTCATATGCAGTTGGTGTTGGTGACAGGACATACAATCTTTACAACTGGAAAGACACATCAAACCGCCGCAACTTATGGCATTCAGCTACGATATACACCTATGACAGCACACGATTGCTGATATTTATCCCATGTGTCGGCGGCGAGACATATACTATTTACAGATTTGACAATGTAAGCTCACAATGTTCAATGAGTCAGTGTCAGAGAATCCCTGAAAGTGGCATCTCATACGTTATTGACGGAGTTTCAACATTTGTAAATCTCGGTTTTGAAAGAGTATATACTTTCACAGCTAATTCATCCGCAAAATACATTTCGCTGTCAGTCGGTTTTGGACTTTCTCTTGAACAGGCAATTAAACAGATTTTGCCTAAAATCATGATATGCCGTTCTTCTTCAACCACACTTCCTTATAAACCATTCGGCTATAACATACCGATAACTGTAAACAGCGAAGTATCAGAGAATATCTTTATAGATACGCCGCTTTTTTCAGGAGACTATATTCACCGTACACACACAGGAAACGGTATACTCCGCAGGAAGTCCGCAATGGCTGTGTTCAGCGGCAGTGAAAACTGGTATGCAGCAAGTGAACCTCCATCAGGATGCTATCATTTCAGGCTTTCAAGAGCCGATCTTGGAATTGCCCGGACAGCATCGGTCAGTGATGTTTTCAATTCACATTTTTCAAGAGACTATGAATCAGGCGGCTCCGGTCTTGATGATGAATATTACAATTTGTATGTTCCGGACACTCTTATCGCTGATGATACGGCAGAATCATTCAAAACATGGCTTGCCGCTCAGTATGCAAACGGTACACCTGTTACCGCTGTTTTCCCCTCATCAACCACGTATACCGACATTCAGCTTTCACCTATTGAAACCACAGAGGGCACAACAGTCATATCTGCTGATACTGAAGTCGTAACTGATAAAATGTATCTGATTTACCGCTAATAACTTGCCAAACGCCTGAAAACTGCATATCAATGCAAATCACACCGCACAAAACCGTCATAGGTCTTTGTGCGGTGTGATTTTTTTCAGAATGGTTTTTTAGAGATGCCCAGAATATCTCCAATGTATAAAAACAGGACTATCAGCCGATCTTCACGGAAAACTCCCCTTTATCCGCTGAAATATCAAATCTTATCTTCTGACATTCCGCAAGTTTCTGAACGATAGAAAGTCCGATTCCGCTGCCCTTTCTGCTGTTACGGCTCTTATCGCCTTTCACAAACGGCTGCATAAGTTCATTTCCGCTGACATCAAGTCCGTCACCGCATGAATTTTTCAGCACAAGGCTTTTGCCGTCAGTTTCTAAGCATACCACTCCCCCGTCTATGGTATACTTTACTGTATTGTCTGTAAGATTTACTGCCATCTGCCTGAACATAGCCTCATTCGCACTTATAACAAACGGTTTGTCGCTCAGTTTAAGGCTTATGCTGCGCCTTTCAAATTCTTCCTCATAGTCTTCAAGCATTTCACGAAGAATTTTGGCAATATCAAGCTTTTCGCAGACAGGCACATCGTCATTCTCCTCAATTTTGGCAAGCTCCAGAACATCCTGAATTATGCGGTTTGTGTACTGGATATTTTCTACTATGCGCACAGTGTAGTACAAATTCTTTTCAGGATTTGTATTTTCAAGCAGATTTTCAGCATATCCCTGTGCCGCAGTCAAAGGCGATTTCAGGTCATGTGCAAGGGTATTCGTCAGTGTTTTGCGGTATTCAGCCTTCTGCTGTTCATGATACAGACGTGAATAACGGCGGTAGAAAAATAATGAAACAAGCAAGGAGAGCAGTGATAAAGTCACTATCCAGTCAATAAGTACAGGCAGAAGAATCAACTTTATAAAAAAGTCTGTTTCAGTGTATATATAGCTGTCATCGCCGCCATGCATTCCGATAAGCGTCACCTCATATTTGTTTCCTCTCCATTCGCTGCCTGACCATATCAAATCTGAAGTCGGCTGACGCTCACTGTCAGGCATTCTGAAACCGCCTTTTCTGACACGGGAATTTTCCTCATAATAAAATCCGTTGAATTTATTGCTTACAGGTTCATTTCCGTTCTTTAACGCTTTCAGCTTTTCAAGGTTTTCGCTGACGTGAGATGTTCCTAAACAAAAAATTATTTTTGCGTCTTCACAATGCTCATATTCCTCAGCATTTTCAGGAGTATCATCACACTCAGCAATGGTTTTTTCTTCATTAGTTCTGCCAATATTATGAACAAGCCTGAATTTTCCCAGACGGCATATACCATCTTTAATATAAATATCATCTGCCTTGAGAATATAATCATCGTCCCCATACTTCAGGTCGGAAAAACGTTTTACCTTGCGTGTTTCGGATAAATTCCATATATCATATTTTTCCTTCCACTCCTGCGGAATTTCCGTTATGCAGTCAATATATTTGCTTTCGTCGATTTCGTCAACATAGTTCCCACGCATATGACGCTCAGATGGCTGAAAGAACACGTTTTCAAGGTGATACTCCTGTTTAGTCTCATCATATTTCCACTCGTCAACAGCCAA
>JAZUJY010000310.1:0-3467 GCA_045643005.1 Oscillospiraceae bacterium
ATTGACACATCAAACAAAATATGATATAATTTTCAATATAAAACTAATAAACTTTTCTATTCAAATACATAAAAAGAAGGCTCCTGAAATGAAGAATATACTAATTTATGATGATAACACAGAAGAAATGCAACAACTAAAAAATATCCTCTTGCAATTAATTGTTGAAGAAGATGTAGAAATTTATACTGCAGAAAATGCCAAAAACGCAGAAGAACTAATTAACAATGAAATCTGTTTTCTTATTCAGGATATTGAACTTTCTGATAACGAAAATGGAATTGATTTTGCAATTAGGATGCAGAAACAATATCAAACTTTGAAGTTGGTTTTTATTACTGCACATACAAAATATTATGAAGAAATGTTTCGTGCTGAACCATGTGACTTTATTTCAAAACCGTTTACAAAAGAAACAGTAAAACGTTCTATTGGCTTTATTGCTGACAAATTTGCAAATAAGGGAACATTTAATTATTCTGTTACGAAAGGAAAAATTCAAAAAATCCCGTATGATGACATAAGTTATATCGAAAGCTATATGAAAAAAGTAAAGATACATAATGTTAAGGGCGAAGTCATTGCTCAGTATAGAGATACTATCAGTGGGATTAAGCCGAAGCTACCTGCAATTTTTGTAAGATGCCATCAGGGTTTTCTTGTTAACCTTAAATATATTAAAGAATTATCCCGAAAAGGAATAATTTTATCCAATGGTCATGAAATCAGCATCAGTCAAAAGTATTTTTTATTTGTAAAGGATAGTTTTACTCAGTATATTGGAAGTAAAATCGTTTGAATGGAGAAATGAAATGCATAGTGTAATTTTTCTGGTTCAGGTTATGTGTCAAACGGTAATACTTTGTTTTGGATGGGAACAGGTTTTATCTTCAAAATTAAAAAAAAGATGGATAGTCTTGCTTTATTTTGGACTAATGACGGCAAATTATATTGAATATTCACTTTTCAAAAATGTTGCAGTAGATAATATAATTCGTTTTCTTATTACTATAATTACGTTTCTGTTATGCTATAAAGATAGTGCAAAGAAACGAATTATTGTATTTTTTGCTACCGAATTGCTTGGACTTGCAAGTGCTCTATCAGCAGAGTTTATTAGTACCATTATTTTTAATGTTAAAAGAAGTTCGTTTGCCAATATTGATGCAGTTCATACGGCGGGAATGATTATAAGCACTGATATTCTTTTTATGTTTACAGTAATAGTCGCAATGATAATTAAGCGAAAAAAAGCTGAATTAAAAGATCGTTCTCTGCTTGTAATGTTAATTTTTATGGTTGTACATTTATTGTTTATTATTTTCTATTATCTGAACAACAGCAGAATTTCTGATGAAAAAAATAATCTTGTTCAGATTGTGTTCCAGATGCTGATAGTTGTTATGGTAATTATTCAGTATAATCATTCGCTAAAGATGGCTGAACTGATGAAAAATGAAGAAAAAATGCGAAAAATGGAACTTGAAATTAAGCATACATATGATTACTATGAAGCTGTAAATAAAAAATATCTTGAAATATCAAAGATACGTCATGATTTTCAAAACCAGCTTGATACAATTTCTGCCATGCAGCAAAATGGATATAACAGCGAAATTAATGAATACATTGGTGATATTCAGAAACGTCTTTCTTCATCAAAATCGGTCAGGTATTGTGACAATTCAGTAGTAAATTCCATTATGACACTGAAACTTGATGAACTAAACGGACATGAGATAGATACGGATATTATATTAAAGGATTGTGATAGACTTGTAATTGACAAATATGATATGTGCAGTCTTTTTGCTAACCTAATGGATAACGCAATAGAAGCTGTTATGAAAGTGTCAGATAAGTCAAAACGCTATCTTCAAGTGCGAAGTGCTGTAAGTGATGGTTACTTTGTAATAAGAATGATAAATTCAGTCTGTGGACAGCTAAAAATGGATGGTGAAAAATATATTTCAGATAAAAAAACACCAAATCATGGACTTGGAACAGATATAATACAAAGTATAGCTGAAAAGTATAATGGAGTATTTTCGCTTGTTCAGGAAAATGATATTGTTAAATCAGTTGTACTTATACCGATAAAAAATTGAATAGTATAATAGTGCCTGCGTTGTCAGGCACTTTTTATTATTTCAGACGTTTTTTGTACTATATTCGACATTCTATTGAAATATATGTGCATATATGTTAATATATTAAAAGGAGCTATATACATATTACCTGTGTATATAATTGCCGAAATTTAAGGGGTGTGGCACTGAAATAAGCAATTTTTTGGGCATAAGTATAACATTATTTTAAAGTTTAAGCTATATTATAAGGAGAAAATTATGAAATTGAAAATTTTCAAAAAAACACATTTAAACAAAAGAATTATATGTTTGATATTGTCTTTACTCTTAATGCCAATTCCAATTGAGATAATTCCATCGTCTACAGCATACGCTTATGATTATTTAAGTCGTGGAATAGATGTTTCAGCTTATCAAAAAGATATAGATTGGGATGCGGTAGCTAATGATGGAATTGATTTTGCAATTATTCGAGCTGGATATGGTAATACGAATGCATATCCTAAGCAAAAAGACACATATTTTGATTACAATCTTACCAATGCAAAGCGAGTTGGTATCAAATGCGGCGTATATTGGTTCTGTTATGCTACATCAGTTGAGGCTGCATATGAAGAAGCTGATTCTTGCTACAACATAATCAAAGGAATAGATTTAGATTATCCGGTATACGTTGATGTTGAAGATGAAAAAAGTCATGTGTTAATAAATGCGTTTGGGAAAAATAAAGCTAAAATCACAGAAATGACATTAGCATTTTGTAACAGGTTAGCTTCATATGGAATAAAAGTGGGCGTTTATTCAAATAAGGATTGGTTCACAAATTATATTGATAAGAATCAGATAATTAATAGTGGATATGAAATTTGGCTTGCACATTACCCTTCTGCAGAATACGTTGTTACACCGGATGAATATGACAAAAGTTCAGAATGTGGAATTTGGCAATATTCAAGTATAGGTTCAGTTTCAGGAATAAATGGAAATGTTGATGTAGACGTATCATATATTGATTATGCTCCTTACACTGATTTTTGGGAAACAGATACATCAGGTCAATACACAACAAAAGATGTAACAACTAATTTGAATATAAGAAGTTCACCAAGTACATCAGCTTCTATAGTAGGAAAAGTACCGGCAGGCTCTACAGTGAATGTAACAAAAACAAATGGAACGTGGGCATATATTGAATACAACGGCACTTCTGGATATTGCTCACTTGATTATTTGCAAAAAGCAATTCAAAAGCCTTCTACTCCTGTAGCATCATTATCCAAAATTACTACTAATTCAGCAACAATCACATGGAATAGTGTCAGTGGAGCAACATCATATAAAATTACATTTCGTAAATCTGGAGATGAATATCAAACG
>JAZUJY010000311.1:0-4743 GCA_045643005.1 Oscillospiraceae bacterium
TTTACGTACTATCAAAATATTTTAATGGATTTTTTTAATGATTTAAGCTCCTGTCTGGTAAAGAATTTTTCCGGAATTTCAATATTAAAGGCATTAAGGATTTTTTGAAGATCAGGATTATTAACATTATTCATTCTGAACAGGTTACCGTCCATATCTTCAACCGTCCATTTCTTCAAGGCGTCAACTATACGTTCGTCGCTGAGACCGGTTTCCCAGTTTTTTTCTATATCTTTAATTCCGGAAGAATCAACAATTTTTTTCTGAATAAGCCGAAGAACAACAAGAGAAATCATGCAAATAAGAAGATGAGCTTCGATATGATCTTTATTCCGAACATAAATAGGGCGTGTTTCAAGACTTCCTTTCATTATTCTGAACTGATTTTCAATCTGAGTAAGCTGATGGTATTTATCAATAACCTCAGTATCTTCAATATCAAGTTCAGATGTTACAATCTGATAATATCCAAAAAATTTACAGAATTCGTCCTCAGCATTTTCGTCTATCAAAGCTCGTAATTCTGTTGAATCAATTGCTTCACCGGTTACAATATTCACGAGTTCTTTTTTGAAATATTTTTTCAGAGTTTTAATTTGAGTTGCAGAAACCCGGAAATTAGAGGGAGTTTCCTTTAATTTTTTTAGAAATTCTATGAAAGATTTATTTTCGCGAACTTCCTTTTCATAGAATTTCTTACTCCAGTAAACAACAACTTTTTCAGTGATAGTTCTTGTTTTTCCTTCGGAATCTGTTACTTTTTTTCTTACTACTCTTGATTTGTATCTGAATTCATCACTTTTTTTAGTGTAGCCATTTTCATCGAGTATCCAGTCCTTTTCCTGCTGGGTACTCTTTTTTATGCTTTTGCTCATGATATGCAAATTTCGAAATTTCTTTGCTTGAATTAAAAAAAATTTTTTACGGAGTGGCAAACTTGGGAATATGCATTTTTAAAAATTTTCAACATCCTAAAATATGCAATAATCAAAACTTTCAATGCCCTGAAATATGCATTTTTTTAATTTTACAACACCCTGTTTTATGCATAATTTCTTGATTTTTGATAACTACTATGGTAAAATAGTAGTGAAAGCGAGGAATCATTATGCTTAAAAGAAAAATGTATGACAGGCTTTTAAAATGGAAAAATGATAAAAGAGAAGAATGTCTCCTTATAAAAGGCGCAAGACAGGTTGGAAAAACATACCTTGTACGTCAATTCGGAGCGAATGAATATGAGAGCTTCATTGAGATAAATTTTCATATGCAAAGCAATCTTAAAGTGATTTTTGAGGGAGAACTTTCTTCTGAAGAAATATACAAACGCATCACTGCCAATATCCCGGGAGTAAAATTTATCCCCGGCAAAACACTTCTGTTTCTTGATGAGATACAAAAATGCTCTAATGCAAGAACTGCGTTGAAGTTTCTTGCACAGGATAAAAGGTTTGACGTTATTGCTTCAGGTTCTTTGCTTGGTCTTGCATATGGTCAGGACGCTGATAAAGAAGTAACCGAGGTCGATTCAATACCTGTCGGATATGAAAAGCCGCTTATGATGTATTCCCTTGATTTTGAAGAATTTTTGTGGGCATATGGCTACGGCACTGAAACTATAGAGTATCTTCGCAGCTTTTACGCCTCAAAAGAAAAGATACCGGCAGAGATCAATGAAAAATATGACACTATCCTAAGAGAGTATCTCGTCGTAGGCGGTATGCCGGAGGCAGTTGCCGATTATATTGAAAACAAGGATTTCGGAAAAGTACAGGAAATACAGGATAAGATACTTTCTTCTTACGCAGACGATATCTCTCAGCACGCAAAAGGCTCAGAAAAAGTCAAAGTCAGAAAGTGCTATGACAGTATTCCGTGGCAGCTTGCCAGAGAGAACAAAAAGTTTAAGTATTCGGATGTTGAAAGTAAGGCAACTTCAAGGAAGTTCGGAGACAGTGTTCAATGGCTGCATGATGCCAATATGGCATATATCTGCTGCAACACAAGCACTCCTATGCTTCCGCTAAAGGCATATGAAAAAAACAATGAATTCAAGTTATATATAAATGATACAGGGCTTCTCATGGCGTTGTTCGGATTTGAAACCAAACGTGCATTATTGAACGGAAAACTTGTCGGGGCTGCTAAAGGCGGTATATACGAAAATTTTGCTGCAGAAACTCTTATCAAAAATGGATATTCCATACATTACTACAAACCGGATGATAACTCAGAACTTGAATTTGTAATTGAAAAAAACGGTGAAATTGTTCCTATAGAAGTAAAAGCCGGCAATACTGCCACTAAGTCACTTAACAGGTTTATCGAGGAATTTAAGCCTTCTGTTGCCTATAAGCTTATCAGCGGAAATATTGGTATAAATGAATCCAAATTTACATTGCCACACTATCTGGCTATGTTTATATAAAAATCAGATATAATATTTTTGAGAGAGTCAGAGCGATCCGACTCTCTATTTTTATCTTTCGGCTTTAAAACAAATCATTACAAAAGCTTTCAAAGCTCTGCTTTTAACAAGCAGAGGCGATTCGTAGAATCGCTGACCAAACAGTCGGAGATTGTACTCCGACTGAACGGAAAGATAGAACCCGCCGCCTGCTTCAGGCGGGGGATATCCTCTGTGTTGTTATAATTTGCATTATTTTAAACATAAACGAGCCATGCAGTTTTTTAGTCCTGCATGGCTCATTTGTTTCATTCTTTCACTTATCTTTGAATACGATAAAAATATTTTTTACACAAAACATATTTTAGTGCGAACAGAAAATACTGATTGCCTTTGCCGTAAATTCAGCAGTACCTTCGCCTCCGGCTTTATCAATATTTTCAGTAAACTCGCCGCCTGCCGAATACATTTGTCCGAGACCGCTAAGTATTTCTTTTGTACAGTTATAATAATTATCAGTAATAAAATCCTGCAGCTTTTTCACCTGATTCTGCACCTGTTCTGACGCAGGATCCAAATCCTTCATTTTTCCGAATTCATAAAACAGCTGCATAAATTCTTTGTTTATTTCATTCTGATTATCTTTGGTGCGGTTCTTTGACTTCTGCTCGTATTCTTTGTACGCAGCTGTACTGCCCCACTGCTCTTTGGCACGCTTTTCGTATTCTTCGATCTTTGAATTGTCAAACGCTGAAAAATCCATGTTTTTTACTCCATTCTCTTTTATATTTCGGGCGAAAGAAATAAGGTTTTCAAGGTGCTCCTTTTTCAATGTCAAAAGCTCTATCTGCTGTTCGAGTGCTTTTTTTCTGTCAAAACCCGGAGCATCAATTATTTCCTTTATTTCTTTCAGAGGAAATTCAAGTTCTTTGAACAGCATGATCTGCTGCAGTCTCTCCAGCGCCGTATCGTCATACAGCCTGTATCCTGCCTCGGTATATTCAGCCGGCTTCAAAAGTCCGATACTGTCGTAATACTGCAGAGTGCGTATACTCACTCCGGCAAGTTTACTTACTTCTTTTACTGTCATCATGGTTAGTCCTCCTTCCGATATGTTTATTATATACTATTACGTAACGTGAGTGTCAAGGGGTTTTTATTTTTTTTTGCTCCCCGGTCAGTCACACTGCTGATGATGATCTTATTTTGAATATTGACCTGATTTTGATAATATGATAAAATATTTTTCAAAAGGGAAAAAATATTTTCAAAATTCGGACGAATTATTTTGCAGCCGATAAAAAATTACCGGCTGCATTTTTTTATTATTTTTTTTAAATTTATTTTTTTATGTTACCATTAATTATTTGTTATCGAATTAATATATGAAAGCACAAAAAATATTAAGCTTAATTACTTATACTTTGCACATAAAAAAATATTGTGCATATTGAAATTTCAATAGTAAGCAGAGCAAAATATATTATGTTAATAAGGCGTTAGGTTCAGGAATTCGAGAGAGGAACCCGGAAGGAGGGAAAAAGAAAAAAATCGCAAAAAGCCGGCATTTTTCCCTCCTTATGGGTTCCCCTCTCGAGCTCTCCCTTCCTTTGACCTTCCTTTTTGCCGGCTTTTCCTCGCAGGTCGTGCGAATGAGTTAGGGCAGAGAATGGGTTTGGTTGCCGTGGATAATGCGCTATCTTTCCGGGATGATTTAACGAATGCGGTTTTTTGGGAATTAGTTTTGTTACTGTGGATAATGAAAATGATCATAGATGAAGCTCCATCATTTCTATTTCACAAATCTTATCTGAACATTTAATTTTATAAACTATTCTCCGTTGACTTCATAAATGCTTCCAAATTCATGTTGAAATGTGTCTGGTGTATCTAAAAATGTATTGGAGAACAAAAAATCACTTAATTCGCTGCGAACATAGATTTTACTGTATGCGATATCACTGTTTTCATTTATACTAATACGTCCGCCTGCGGCTTTATATTCTCCGTTACAGAGAATATCCGGGGTCATGTCGAGAGCGATATTTGTCAACAGATTTTTTATATTATGTTCAGCCATACAAAAATGGGCTGTGAAGTAACTGCATCGTAAAGATGCGGCTATTCCCCAGTCCCTCTGTTTCTTAATACTTATCATTAAAAGATTATACCGGCATCAGCTTATCATGTACAATAAATTATTTTTTATGATTAGCCTGCTTTATAGCTCCTCTTCGCATCAGCCTTGTTGACAGCGACATACGATACTTCTTTTTATTTCTTTCTTCGCTGTTTTCAGGATCTTCCTGAGCAAGCATTTTGGCTTCACGTTTCTT
>JAZUJY010000312.1:0-48643 GCA_045643005.1 Oscillospiraceae bacterium
ATGGTTATTGTTTCATCGTCAATTGCTTGAATTAAACATTTATATTTCATAACATATTTTCTCCTTATTATTTTGGATTAATAACTTTAATATATTTTTTGTTCAACATTTTCCAAAATGACTTTCCACTTTCTATGTGAACTCATCACATTGTCGGAATTCAATGCAACAAACTGACTCGTTTAACCCGCAATATTTACTCTCCGTTTACCGCCTCTGTAATGCCCGAAACACCTTGATTTATGTACTGTTCATAGTTAAGTATGCTTTAATACAATTCTCAGCTCTGTCGCATTAAAAAGCACAGAATTTGCAAAAAATCATTCTGAACCGGATAATTCAAAGCTCTGCTTTTAACAAGCAGAGGCGATTCGTAGAATCGGTTCCCGCTCAGTCGGAGATTGTACTCCGACTGTTTGGTCAGATAGAACCCGCCGCCTGCAGAGGCGGGGGATATCCTCTGTGTTGTTATATCAATCCGTTCAACGGTCTGATCCACTGTGGCAGATGCCACAGTTAAAAACAGTGTTTGATCAAAAATATAAGAACCGGAAAATGAAATGTCAGTAAACTGTATCTGCAAATGTGACATGACTTCATCCGCCGAAGCTTCCCGAAATAATGAAATTACAGAACTTGCTGAGAGAAATAAAAACAGCAGAATTCAGCTTTCCTTCCGGAAACTGAATTCTGCGTTATTGACGATGTAAAGAAAAGTAAAAACGGTATCAACTTTGTAGTGAACTTGATAAAATCAGCTCTGCCGGTCTTCTCCTTTACGGAGATGTGGTTACAGAGTTCCTGAATAAGAGCATTTAAGTTACTCGTATCTGAGAGCGTCGACTACTTCCATGCGGGCAGCTTTGTTGGCAGGTGATACGCCGAAAACTATGCCGATGATGAAAGAGAAAATGACGGACTCTATTATGGCTTTGGTTGGAGGAGCTAGGGTAAATGACATTGTTTTGGCGGCTATCAGTGATATTAGTTTGGCGTTAAATAAACCAAGTCCGATTCCTAATACGGAACCGACGAGAACTATAATAACTGATTCTGCAAGGAACTGGAAACGGATGGATCTGTTTGATGCACCCATTGCTTTTCTTACGCCTATCTCCATCGTTCTTTCGGTTACGCTTACAAGCATTATATTCATTACGCCTATACCGCCGACGATAAGTGAAATGGCTGCCAGAGCTGAAATAACTTTTGTAACTCCTTCTACCATAGCTTCTGTAAGCTTCTGTGACTGGTCAAGTGTAACAACATTTACTTTATACTCAGTATTCTCATAATACGGATCAAAAAATTCTTGTGTCTGTTTTGTAAGATCATCTGAATCAATATTGCTCTTGATTTTATACAATACCGTCTGAAGATTATCTTCTTTATCAGCTCCCATAAGATTATCCAGCTGAGTATAAGGAACGAATGCATCTGAAGCTCCGCTGCCGAGGTACATCTCAATATATGCTGAATACTGATATATGCCTACTATCGTGTATGAACATGAAGTCGGATTATACAGATCATCTGAAAGAAATGTCAACTGTTTTCCGACAGCGTCTTCTGTACCAAATATATTTTTGGAACACTTATCGGATATCACTATGACCTGTGACTTGTGTTCAATATCATATTCATTTACAAATCTGCCCTTCTTCATAGGCATATCCATCTGAACTGAGATCAATTGCTCTGAATCCGTGTCTGATCTGCTTATTCTGACATTTTCAGAACCTGAATCAGTCATTAATTTGCCTGAGATGTCTCCGGTCAACTGAGTCATTATTGTTGGAACAACAGAAGTTTTTATATCATCTTTAAAATTTTCTTCATAAGCATCAAGTAAATCCTGGCTGAAATACTCCTCTTTATCAGGAGTTCCCATAGGAATGTACATTCCTCCGATAATTAATGATGATTTTGGGATAAGGTCCAGCTCTATCTGATTTCCGTCAAACGCTGACTGAAGCTCGGAGTTCATTGTTCCTCCAAGAGATGTTCCAAGTGTATTTATAAGAATAACTGAACTGATTCCGACAATAATGCCCAGAGTTGTCAGAAACGTTCTCATTTTATTGGTGGTCAGACATCTGAAAGCTGACCCTATATATTCAAAAAAGTTCATAGCTGTCAACCTCTGATTTTTATTCTGTCACCGTTTTTATGTTTTTCTGCATCACCTATTATCAGATCGCCTTCCTTAAGCTCTGATTCTGTGATCTCGACATAGTATCCGGATTCAATTCCTGTTTTTACTGCAACCTTCTTTGCTTTCAGATTGCTTTTCGGACCTTCTGCAACATATACCCATTTGTTTCCGTCTTCGTCTGAAGCAATAGCATCAAAAGGAACAGCAGGGACATTTTCATGCTCAAAAGTAAATATCTTCACAAATGCTGCAATATTTGGCTTTAATGATGCCATAAGATCCTTATCTTCTATTTCAACAGTTGCTGAGTATCCTTTTTCTCCGAATATCTCTGAAACAGAAGTCACTTTTCCCTTTATGACTTTCTCACCGGTAAGAGTTGTAGTAAATTCAGCATTCATTCCTTCCTTTACACTAAGAATATTTGAAGCACTGAGATTTACCTCGACCTTATAATTGCCAAGACTTCCTATTCTGAAAAGATCGCCGTCTGCAGCATATCCGCCTTCGCTCACATATATGCCTGACACGATCCCGCTTCTTGGAGCTGTGATAACAAGATTTTCTTTTTCTTTGTAAAGCTTGTCAAGCTGCTGCTGAAGCTCCTTTGTTGACGATTCTCTGAAGCTGTCAGCAAAATGAGCATTGTTAATGTTTCTGTTCTGTCTGTCAGCACTTTCCTTTGCATCCTGCAGTGCTTTCTGAGCATCAATTAAGCCGTTTCTCAAAGGTTCAAGCTGACTTTCATAGCTTTTGTACATTTTCATGTATATATCAGACTGCTCAGGATCTTCACAGTTATAATAAAGATTATAATATTCATCGAATTTTGAATATGTCATGTCATATTCCTTCTGTGCTGCCGAAACTGCCAGTTCAGCCTGAGCAAGCTGAAGATTTATCTGTTTTTTTGCATAGTCATCACTTGAAGCTGTGTTTGAATTCTGCATATTTTCAAGCGCCTGTGCATCATTTATCATCTTCTGATAGCTTTCTATCTGAGAGTTGAGTTCGTCTGATTCAAATTCACAGAGGACGTCTCCTTCATTAACATAATCACCTACTCTGCAGTTAATGGATCTGACCTTCTGGGAAATATCAGCGGAAACGATCTGAGCATCACTCATTTCAATATTTCCGTTAGTGCATATAAACGAATTTACATCTCTTTCTTCATAAGGAACTACAAAATCAAAGCTGTCAGCCTGGGAATCAACATTGCTTTTAAGTGAAGCAAACCATACAAAAAAACCGGCAACAAATGTAAAGACAACGATTCTTGTGATCAGCTTTTTGGTTTTCTTTTTCCTTCTGAGTTTAAGTTCATCCTGTGTATTGTTTTTTTTCATTTTATTTGTTTCCTTTCAGATTTATTCATATCTGAGTGCATCTACCGGCTGCATCTTAGCACCCTTGTTTGCAGGATACATACCGAATATGATTCCAACAGCAACTGAAAAAACCGTAGATATTACGATTGCCTTTACTGACGGTGAAAAATGAATTTCTACGTTGTTCTCAAGCATGTAGCCGAGTGATTCATTTAGCGCATATGCTTTGTCATAAATAAAATCAAGATTTGATTCAAGGAAAAGACCGATAAATGTCGCCAGTACAATTCCTGTAAAGCACGCTATAAGACAAATTACAGCAGCCTCCGTCAGAAACTGGATACGTATCTCCTTGTTTTTGGCACCAAGAGCTTTTTTTATACCGATCTCCTTGGTTCTTTCTGTTACGCTGACAAGCATCGTATTCATAAGACCAATTCCGCCAACCAGAAGTGAAATACCGGAAATAAGAACAAATACTGTAGTTACTGCGCCCATCACTGTTCCTATGATCGATTCGATCTGATCGGAAAAATCCATTACGGAGAACTTATATTCTTCATCATCCGGAAATCTGTTTTCCAGATAGTCTTCAACATATGATACGGCTTCCGGTTTTTCAGCTGCACTTTTAGCAAGTATATTTAAATAATAACTTGTCTTGGATTCCTGGTCAAGCATTTTTAATGTATATGAATAAGGAAGATAAAGCTCAGTAACAGTGTCTCTTAAATCGTTGTCCTCCATTTTTGAAACGTCAAATGAGGTGTTTTCAAAAACGCCTACGATTATTACTTCACCTGAAACAGTTGTTTCAATCGGATTTCCCATCATATCATAGGTAACATTTTTACCTCTTACGGAAATTCGATTTCCCAGTGCATTTTCAGGTGAACCGTACAGTTCTGTTGCAGACTTGTCTGAGATAACAGCAACATTTGAAATTTTACTGTTGTCTGCATTGCTGATAAATCTTCCGCTGACCAGTTTTATTTTGCTGCTTTCATCATATCCGGCTGATACTCCGATCGCTGATACTGCAGAATAATCATTTGTTTCTGATACTATTTTTGCCTGAAAGGAATTTGTGTTTTCGATCACTGCCTTTACAAGACCATGTGACTTCTCAACCATTTCCACTTTTTCTTCATCTGTTACAAAATACTTTTTATCCATTTTGATATCTTCTTCATTCATATCAAACATATAAACCATAAAAGTATTTTTTGAAGAATTCATCATAACAAGTTCCTTTATGGCAGCACTGAATGTATCACCTATTGAAATAATAGTAATAACACCGCTTAAACCGATCACTATTCCTATCATGGTAAGAATAGTTCTGTTTTTGTTGAGAGAAAGTGCTGTAAAGGCCTGTTTTATGTTTTCAGCAAGTCTCACGCATTAACACCTCCGGTATCGGATATTACATTTCCGTCGGAGATAGTAACTATTCTTTCGGTTTCCTTTGCAAGCTCAGGGCTGTGAGTGATAAGTACGATAGTCTTTCCCTTTTTATGAAGCTCATGGAAAATATCCATTACCATATGTCCTGTTTTTGTATCAAGAGCACCGGTAGGTTCGTCTGCCAGAATAATAGACGGATCGTTTGCCATCGCTCTTGCTATTGCAACTCTCTGCTTCTGACCGCCTGAAAGCTCATTTGGATTGTGATCGAATCTTTCCTTCATACCCACCATCTCAAGAAGCTCCATTGCTCTTTTATTTCTATCTCTTTTTCCCTTTCCGGCATACATCATCGGAAGCTCAACATTTTTCAGTGCAGAAGTTCTCGGGATCAGATTAAAGTTCTGGAAAACAAAGCCTATTTCCTTGTTTCTGATGGCACTGAGTTTCTTGTCGTTTAATTTGCTGATATCCTTGCCGTTAAACATATATGTTCCTTCGGTAGGTCTGTCAAGTGCTCCTATTATATTCATCATGGTACTTTTACCGGAACCGGATTCACCTACTATGGCAACAAATTCACCCTCATGGATCTTAAGATCAATTCCGTTAAGGATCTGAAGCTCGTTTGGCTGACCGATATAAAATCTTTTTATTATACCGGTCATATCTATAACTACATTGCTGTTTTTATGTGATACCTTTCCTGCACTTGCTTTATTTACAGTATCAGCCTCTGAAGCGTTATCAGCTTTTACTGATTCCTGTACAGCGGCAATTACTTCTTCAGAAGGTTTTGCATTTTTCTCAAGTTTTATTGACTTATCAGACATTATTCGTCACCTTTCTCTTCACTGCTTTCTTTATCGGTTTTTTCTTCTGATTTACTGAGTCTAATATCAAAGCTTTCTCCGTCTTTGTATCTCTTTGGTGTTGAAATAACGATATCTCCATCTTCAAGACCGTCGCCTGTAACAGCTGTATAGTTCTTTGTCTTAGTACCTTCGGTTATTTCAACTTCCCTTGCTGTATAAGTTCCGTCAGACTGCTTTTCTGCTTCGTATACACATTTCTTTTTGTCCTTGTTTTCAAAAATAGCAGCATTTTTTACTGTAAGAGCTTCCGGTTCATCTACTGTGAAGATCTTCACCTTTGAAGTCATACCTACTCTGAAATCTTCTGGATCATTAATGCTTATATATCCGTCAAATCCTGTGGCTGACATAATATCAACGATTCTGTCAACAGAACCCTCAAATTCCTCTCCGGGTCTTGCAGAAATGGTTGCAGTTACTCTCATTCCCTTCTGAACTTTAAGAAGGTCTTCCTCTTCGATAACAACATGAACACAGACAGCTGAGTCACTCTGAACATTCATGATTATTCCGTCGCTGCACATTTTTCCCTCTTCAACATTTACAGTTGAAATAATACCGCTCTTTGTTGCTTTGATCTTTGTATTTTCAAGATTTTTTCTGAGATCATCAAGTCTCTTCTGAGCGTCATTGTTATTTGTGGAAAGCTTATAAGTATCAACTTCATACTGCGCCGAACTTATCTGAGCATTTACACTGTTTCTTGTCTGTTCAAGATTATTTTCAAGTGCTGATATCGATATTTCAGCAGCCTTCATTGCTGCATCTGCCTGTTCAAATTCAGCCATCGATGCTGCAGCCTGAGCCTGATACTGATTGTATTCGGCTATAAGTGCACTTCTTTCAGATTCATCTGTACATACAGAAGCTCGGTTGATAGCATCATCTGCCTTTGCAATGCTGCTGTTGTAAAGATCAACTTTTTCATTATACAGATTTCTTGCATTGTTGTATTCATTTCGCTTGTCACTGACTGCTTTTTCTGCAGCTGCTATCTGTGAATTACCGCTTTTTTTTGTCTCTTCAAGCACTTCAACTTTACGCTGATAAGAAAAATCAGACAATGTATTTGAATCATTTATTGCTTTTTCCGTATCAGAAATTTCTCTTTCAAGATCAGTCGAATCCAGTTCACAAACAACGTCACCTGCATTTACATGATCACCGACTTTGTAATTGATCTTTGATACTTTGTATCTGAGAAGTTCTGTTGTAATAACTGAGTTTTTGTCAGTACTTTCAACTGTTCCTGAGATACTGATATAGTCTGACAGCTCTCTCTTTTCATATTTTGAAGCTGTAAGAACAGAGATGGTATTTTTTTCTTTTTTCTGACATCCGGTTGCTGAAAATGTCAGAAGAAGACACATGGCACTTATAAACGATGCCGCTTTTAATGCTTTTGTTTTCATGTTGTATGTCCTTTCAAAGTGTTAAAATAATAATATATTAATTATACAAAATAAATATAATTATGTCAATGCCTTCACATTCGTGATCAGACCTTTTAATAAAGATTTAATAACTCTGAGCTTTCTCAGATATATTTTTCATATACTCATCATTCATATCTGAGTGCATCAATGACTTCCATATTTGCCGCCTTGTTTGCAGGATAAACGCCAAACACAACACCTACTATCAATGAAAATATCAGCGATTCTATCAGAGATTCCAAAGGAAACGACAGAGATATCGAAAGTGGAATGTTTTGAGATTTTGTTATTGAAACAGCCAGCAGAGCAATAAGCTTTGCGTTAAAGAGTCCTGATATAACACCTATGGCTGAACCTGTCAGTACTATCAGTACAGATTCAATAAGAAACTGTATTCTTATTGATTTTCCTGTAGCGCCCATTGCTTTTCTGACACCTATTTCCATTGTTCTCTCTGTGACACTGACAAGCATTACATTCATAACTCCGACTCCGCCGACAAAAAGTGAAATTGCAGCTATTCCGGCTATTACAGCAGTAACAGTCTTTACTATGGCATCGATCATGTCTGTCAGCTGATTTAAAGTCATTACTCTTGTTTCCCACCCGGTTCCTTCAAGATATTCATCAAAAAATTCTTTTGTATCGATGATAAATTCCTCTTCATTATCTATTCCGTCAATATTATAGAAAAGCATGTATTTTTCATCGACCATAAAGCCCATGGTTCCGATAAAAGAATCAATATAGGTATTTGGTATATAACACAAATGATAGTCTGATTCATATTCCATTGAAATTTTGTAATCATATACTCCTGCCACAGTATACAGCTCGTATGCTGAGCCGTAATTGATGGAAAGCGGCAATTCTTTTCCTACAGGATCTTCATCCCCGAAACATATTTCAGCAAGCTTTTTATCGATCACAATTACCGGTTTTGAATTATTAACATCCTCTTCAGAAATAAATCTTCCTGAAACCATATTCATGGTCATCGACATTCCGTTATCCCATGACATGTCATTTACACCGGTCAAATACAGCATTGAATCCTTCCCTGTTGATTCAGTCAGAGAGGCATCCAGGCTTAGTGAATCCATTTCAGTAATAACCTGTTTTATCTTTCCTTCATATCTTTTTTCATACGATTCAACCAGATCAAGTGAAAAATATGTATCATAACCATAGTATGAATCATCTCCTTCAAGCGCAGATTCTATCAGATTTTCAGGCATCGGAATGATTGCTATAATAGAACCGCCGAACATTCTTCCAACTGTATCATATATGGTTTTTCCAAGGCTTGAGCCGAGTGTATTGATAAGAATAACTGAACTTATACCCACAATAATGCCGAGTGTTGTCAGGACAGTACGAAGTTTATTTACGCCAAGACATCTAAGTGCAGATTTGTAATATTCCAAAAAACTCATTTACTTCACTCCCTGATCCTTATTCTGTCGCCTTCATTGTGATTTTTTCCGCCACAGATTATGGAATCCCCCGGCTTCAGCTCAGACTCCGTAATTTCCGTGTAAAAGTTTGATTCAATTCCTGTTTTTACTTTTACTTTTTTTGCAGTTTTTTCATTTCCGTCCTCATTTACAATAAATACCCATGATTCACCGTTTTCTGATACTATGGCATCATAAGGCACTGAATAGAGCATATCTGTTTTCAATGCCATTATTTTCAGGAAAGCGTTTATATTTGGCTTAAGTTGTTTGGTTATTTCAGACTCTTCTATCTCTATCTCTGCCGAATAACAAGCATTATACATGTCATAAATATCAGATACTCTCACTACTTTTCCTCTGATAACATTGTCACCGGTAAGCGTAGTTGTAAACTCAACATCCATGCCTTCTTCAACATCCAGAATATTTTTTGCTGTAATATATGCTGTGACCTTGAACTTTTCGAGACTTCCGACTTTAAAAAGATCACTTTTTCCGGGAAATGAACCTTCATTTACATACATATCTGAAATAACACCGCTTCTCGGAGATCTGACCACAAGCCTTGACCTTTCTTCCTCAAGCTTTGCAAGCTGTTTTTCTGCTGAATTATCAGGATTTTCCATCAGGCTGCTTATAAAATCAGCTTCCTTTTTTTCAGACTGAGCATTCTGAATAGATTTTTTCAGTTCTTCATATTGATTTTCCGCATTTAATGCAGCTTTCATCAGTTCGTCGAGCTGTGATTCGTAGGTCTTGTACAGCCTCATATACTGTGCAGATTTTTCTTCATCCTCACAGTTATAATAAAGAGTATAGTATTCGTCAAACTTTTTATATACATCATCATAGCTTTTTTTGGTCTGATCTTTCAAAAGCTCTGCATCCCTGATGTGTATTTCGGTCGTTTTTCGGTAGTATTCTTCTTCAGATATTTCTTTTGAATTTTCAAGTCTTTTGATATTTTCAGCTTCATCAATGCTTTTCTTTAGCATTTCGATCGTTTCATCAAGCATCTCACTGTCAAATTCGATTATAATATCGCCTTCATTTACCTCATCACCGACACTGAAATATATTTTTTTGATTTTCTGGGAAATATCTGAGCTTACAACATCAGCGTCACTCATTTCAACCTTTCCGCTTGATGTGATAAATGTACTCAGATCTCTTTTTTCATAAGGAATGACAAAATCATATTTTTCTGAATTTGCATCTGCATCTATCTTTAATAAAGCGAACCATACACCAAATCCTGCAACGGCTGCCGTAACTAATACTGATGATGTTATTTTTTTAATTTTTTTTCTTCTTCTGTATTTTAATTCATTTTCTATTTTCTTATTCTTTTTCATTTTTGTACCCTTTCTTTATTACTCATATCTCAAAGCATCCACAGGCTGCATTTTTGCACCCTTGTTTGCAGGATACATTCCGAAAAAAAGACCAACTGCAAGAGAAAACAGTGTTGATACTACAATTGCACTGAAAGATGGAGTAAATTGAATATGCTGATTTTTAAGGAAGTATGCAACACCTTCACTAAGCTTTTCCACTTTTGCTATAATAATGTCAATTTTCGTTTCTATAAGAAGACCGATAAAAAACGCAAGTATTATTCCAAATACTGAAGCTGCAAGACAAATAACAGCCGATTCCATCAGAAACTGTATTCGTATCTCTCTGTTTTTTGCTCCGAGAGCTTTTTTGATCCCTATTTCCTTTGTTCTCTCCGTAACACTGACAAGCATAGTGTTCATAAGTCCGATTCCTCCGACAACAAGAGAAACTGAAGAAATAAGAACAAAGACAGCAGTAAAAATCAATACTACATTTTGAGCTTCTTCTCCGACTTCCTCAGAATAATCAACTATCGTATATTTGAAATTAACTACTTCAGACTTTCTTTTTTCAAGATATTCAGCAATATAAGCCTCCGCTGCAGGCTTTGATTTGTTATCCTGAACAA
This sequence comes from Oscillospiraceae bacterium, assembly GCA_045643005.1. Classification (GTDB taxonomy): domain Bacteria; phylum Bacillota; class Clostridia; order Oscillospirales; family Ruminococcaceae; genus HUN007. The sequence goes on from JAZUJY010000312.1 coordinate 10,634, forward strand.
TGATCTGCAGATGAGAAAAATAATTATCAGTATACATAGAATTCAAATTTGAAAGATAAGAATACGGAACATATATTTCCGAAAAATAATCCCTCGGGTTATTGTTTTCGTATCTGTCTTTATTTTGAGTTGAAAAATCATATACTCCGACAACCGTAAATTCATCTGACTCTAAAATTGATACGCTTTCAGCCATTCTGGCAAAATCCATACTGCTATAATAATTATTCTCACCTAAATATTCATAAAAATCAATAATATCATCATTTTCTGTTTCATCCTGTCTTAAAAAAATAGTATTGCCGATTGCTTTATCCACACTTCCGAAAACCTCTTCAGCAGTTTTATCAGATATAACTGCTGTTTTTTTCATATATTTATTATCTTCTGTTGAGATAAAACGCCCGCAGACCATCTGAAGCTTTTCTGTGATCTCCTTTCCCGGTGTAACTCCCATCATTGTGTTTTTCGAGTAAAACTCTCTTCTTCCGCTGTATGAAAATGCCTGGTATCCGGTTCTTTCACGAAAAATGTCATATATATCAGCGCTGCCTTCCATTATCTCATATAACTCATCATTGTTTAATGAATATTTTGTATAGTCATAATTATAATTACTGATTTCATCATCTTCTGAATACTGATTTTCATAAGCAGGATTAATAATAACATAAAAATCATTCTGACCTTCATACAGCATAATAAATTCACGGAACAATCCTGATATAGTACCTCCGAAAGATACGATGAGAACAACTGCACACAGACCTATTATAATGCCTATCATAGTTAAAAAAGTTCTTTTTTTGTTAAGTGAAAGTGCTGTAAAAGCCTGTCTAACGTTTTCTGATATCATAAAATCATCAGCACCTCCGGATCATTCAGCCTTATCAGATTTTTCTTCAACATTCATTCTGAATACCATTCCTTCAGAATATGCACGACTGTTTGAAAGAACCACTGCGTTTTCTTCAAGAGCACCTTCCTCTATCTGCGTAAAGTTTTTCGTCTTTTCAACTTCTGTGATCTTAACTTCCTTTGCAGTATACGTTCCGTCACCACGGTCAACGGCTTCATATACACATTTTTCATTATTTTCATTTTCAAATACTGAAGAATTTTTTACAGAAATTACGTCTTTCTTGTCAACAATGTATATCTTGACCGCAGCAGCCATTCCGACTCTGAAATCTGATGAATCATCTATTGATACAAAACCCATAAAACCACTGCTCTTTTTGATTGGATTTACTTTTTCAACTTTTCCTTCGTATTTTTTATCAGGCTTTGCAAGAATAGTAATCGAAGCTCTCATTCCCTTTTCGATATTCAGAAGATTTTCCTCTTTTATATCTATGCAGATATGAACATCCGAATCGCTTTGAACAGTCATAAGGAGACCTTCCTTGCAGATATTTCCTTCTTCAACATATATTTCAGAAACAATACCGCTTTTTTCTGCCCTTACCTTTGTCTTCTCAAGCAGTTTTTTCTTTTCATTCAGATCCTTCTGATTTTCGGTATTTTTGTTAGAAGAAAAAGAATCTACGGAATACTGTGCACTGTTTATATTATTCTGTACATCAAGCTTTGTTTGTTCAAGTTCATTTTCAGCGGCTTTTATCTCGCCCTCAGCCTGTTTTCGCTCTGCATCTATCATTTCATATGATTCCATTGCAATTGCTGCATTCTCTTTGTTCTCAGCATACTTTACAAAAAGTGCTTCTCTCTCTGCCGCATCTTCACAGATCACTGCCTGTGTCATACATTCATCCGCCTGAGAAATACATGCGTTGTACTCATCGACCTTCTGCTGATATTTGTTATTCAGATCATTTAACATGCTTCTTTTATCATCAAGTACTCTCTGAGCAGCTTCGATCTGAAGGTCTCCTGCTTTTTTTGTATTTTCAAGATTTTTAACACGCTGTTTGTACTCATAATCACTTACAACTGACAAATCTGAAAGATTTTTCTCGATTTCTGCGATCTCACTTTCAAGTTCTGAAGCATCAAGTTCACAGACAATATCTCCTTCACTTATCTTGTCACCTGCCTGACAGTACAATTTTTTCACCTTGCATCCGATAAGTTCAGTTGTGATCACCGAATCATCCTCTGTACTCATAACCTCCCCCTCAGAGGTTATGGTATCCTCAAGATCTTTCTTTTCAACTCTGATCCCTGTCAGTAACGGAAGCATATTCTTTTCATCTTCACTGTTCCGACAGCCTGAAAGCGATCCTGCCATCATCGCTGAAGCGAGAAGCATACAGCCTATCCTGGTTATTTTTTTTCTCATATTTGCATTTTCCTTTCTTATTATTATAAATTATCAAAATATGACAGTATATGACAGTCTATGATAAAAGTATAACATAGATTCAGTCTATATGCAATACTTTTTTCTGTAAAATTATTGTTTATTTATTTAAAAAGCATATTTTATAACGACATAATAAAATAATTCTGTTTTTTACGGACAACATATTGAATAAGACATAAAAAAGCGGATTTTTCTCATTTTAAGAAAAATTCGCTTTTTTTATTTTTAAATTTATTATTTAATATTCATTTCTTCATTTGTTATAGACTGTATAGAATAATTTTCAATCGTTGCATACCCAAAGCTCTGCAGTTCAAGAAAAATCCTGTCAGCAAGCTCCATGGAACGGTCTTCAAGCTCAGCCATTGAAAAAGTGTCGATAATCGCTGTATATGCAGTTTTATAAAATTTAAATTCACCTGTTGACGACAGTATCGAACAATAACCCCAGACCCTGCTGTTTTCGTTTGGATCGTCATATCCGCTGAAAACCGGTCTTATCTCAAAATCTCCTGCCTTTGCAAAATTATCTTCTTCAAGTCTGAAAAAAACCTCACGAGCCTCATCGTCAGGGACTTCTTTTACTCCTGTTTTGTTCTTGTAATATCTGAGGACATCGCCCGCTGTTTTGAATACCTTCGGAGATGACTGCCCGGATGAAACCACATAACCCCAGACTATCAAAGCATTATCCCCCATTTTTTATATCACCCCTGTATAATATCTATACATTTATCTTACCACAATACATTCTGTTAGTCAATTAAGTAAAATATACAATATTATTATATTTACAATTTGCCGTTTTTAATATATCCTACATATTTTGATCAAATTCTGAATTTCAAAGCATCATGTCTTTTTTAGACAAAATGAAATTGACATAAATATTAAATTATGGTATAATTAACAAAGAAGGATATTACATTTAGTTATTTCAGAAAATTGAAAAAAATAAGTATTAACGATGATTTTCCTGTGCTTTGTGAGCTTATGGTTAATTTATTCGTTTTAAGTTTACTTGAGCAGGAAGTGATAACATGATTGGACTGATAGATCTGGAATTCAACACCGGCGGACCTTCCGGGTATGAAAAGAACAGCTTTGCGCTGATAGATATAACCTTAATGATCGTTGATGAAAAAAACAAATATAAACCGGTAGAGACCTACAATAAACTCGTAAAACCTCCCAAAGGCAAAACGATACTGAACAAATCGATCATTGAGCTTACCTCCATCACACAGCAGATGATCAACAACGGTACCCCGATAACTGAAGTTTTTCAAAGCCTGAAAGATATATATTCCAGATACAAGCTTCAGAAAGTCTACAGCTGGGGGAACTGTGACGAAGAGGTCATCACATGGAACTATGACCATTTCGAAATAGAGAAAAAGACAGGGATACCCAAAAAAGATGTCTGTATTCAGTTTACAGACCTTGAAGAGGTACTCAGAAAAAAATGCAAGGGTGCTCATGCGATATCGCAGGCAAATATGGCTGTTCTTTGCGACTGTATACCCAAAAAGCAGCACAGGGCATTTGACGATGTTGAAACCATGCGTCAGATACTGATAACGTTCGGAAAAACCGATATTGCAGAAATGAAAGAACGCTACGCTTCATTTGACTGCTATGCACAGTTAAAAAAGCTTTACGGTCAGGCGGTAAATCTTATAAACAACGCTGAAAGCCAGAGCATTGATGTTCTGGAAATGCTTGCAACCGCCAAAACAGGTACTGAATTTCCTTCTTTCAATGATGCATACAATGATAAATTTGATACACAGACATTCAAATGGCTGTAAATATAAAGGACTCTTTTTTGAGTCCTTTTTTTTCAAAGCTCTGCTTTTAACAAGCAGAGGCGATTCGCAGAATCGGTTCCCGCTCAGTCGGAGATTGTACTCCGACTGTTTGGTCAGATAGAACCCGCCGCCTGCAGAGGCGGGGGATATCCTCTGTGTTGTTATATCTGTATAAATATTTTCAAAACAGATTGAAAAACGATACAGGTTTTGCTATAATCAAATCTAGGTTAATTGATCTGACAGATATAAAAATGAGTTACATTCTGTTAAAAACAGAACAAAGAAACGAAACAGGAGTCAGAAACTTTCTTAACAAAAAACAAAGCTTAACTTATTTTTTTGAGGTGCCACCCATGCAAAAATTCCTTATAAGCGGCATGAGCTGTTCGGCATGCAGTTCAAGAATTGAAAAAGCAGTACAAAAAGTAAACGGCGTCGAAGCATGCAGTGTCAGTCTTCTCACAAATTCAATGACTGTTGAGGGAACTGCTTCGTCAGAAGAAATAATCAACGCTGTCATAAAGGCGGGATACGGTGCAACTGACGCATCTGAACGTGAAAGCAAAGAAAAAACAGCACCGCAGAGTGAAATATCCGATACAAAGCTTCTGCTCAGAAGATTTTGGACATCTCTCATTTTTCTGCTGATCATAATGTATTTTCAGATCGGAATGATGCATTTTCCGTCAATACTCCCCTCTTTTTTCAAAAACAACTGTACTGCAGCTTTTATTATTGAGCTTATTTCGACAGTGACGGTTATATTTATAAACAGAAAATTTTTTATAAGCGGATCTAAAGGTGTCATAAATAAAGCGCCGAACATGGACACACTTGTTTCAATCGGAGCAGGTGCTTCATTTACCTACAGCTTTGTTACCCTTCTTCTGCTTACTGATGCAGTATACAGAAATGATGTTTCAGCATGCAGTGAACTCAGTAATGATATTTATTTTGAATCGTCAGCCATGATCCTCACGCTTATCACTTTCGGAAAAATGCTCGAGGCACGTTCAAAAGGAAAAACTGCAGATGCTGTAAGAAAACTTATGGATCTTGCTCCAAAAACAGCAAATGTCATCACAGACGGCAAGGAATCAACAATTCCTGCCTGCGATGTTAAGAAGAACGATGTTTTCGTGATCCGCTCAGGTGACAGCTTTCCTGCTGATGGTACTGTCATAAAGGGGTTCTGCTCTGTAAATGAATCCTCACTGACAGGAGAAAGCATCCCAAATGATAAAAATACCGGAGATACAGTTTATGCAGCTACTGTCTGCACATCCGGATACGCAGAATGCTGTGCCTTAAAATCCGGTGAAGATACTGTACTTTCACAAATCATAAAAATGGTAACAGATGCATCAGCTACAAAAGCACCGGTCGCCAGAACAGCTGACAAAATTGCAGGAATATTTGTTCCATGCGTCCTTGCTGTTTCACTAATTACTTTTACAGTCTGGATGCTGACCGGCGCTGATTTTGGTTTTGCTCTATCAAGAGCTGTTTCAGTTATGGTCATAAGCTGTCCGTGTGCACTTGGTCTTGCGACTCCTGCAGCTATAATGACAGGAAACGGAAAAGGAGCCTCAAACGGTATTCTTTTCAAAAACGCTGAAGCTCTTGAAAAACTCGGAAAAATAAATGTTGCAGCCGTTGACAAAACCGGCACGGTAACTTACGGAGATCCTGAGGTCTCATCAATTGTTCCGGCAGAATCTGTTTCCGAAGAAGAACTTCTGAAGATCGCTTATTCCCTTGAAATTAAAAGTGAGCATCCAATTTCGAAAGCCATAGTAAAAAAGTGTTCCTCCATAATACAGGAGTTTTCAGGATCTGAAAACTTTACAGTACATCCGGGAAACGGAATAACTGCTGAATTAAACGGCATTTCATGTGCTGCCGGAAATTTTTCTTTTATTTCAAATTATAGCGTGATACCGGATGAAATATTAAAAAAATCTGAAAAATTTGAATCAGCCGGCAATACTCCGGTGTATATTTCAAAAGGCGGAAAATACGCGGGATTAATAACTGTTGCTGATAAAATAAAAAATGACAGTGCCGAAGCCGTAAAAGAGCTGAAAAATCTCGGCATCCGTGTTGTCATGGTGACCGGTGACAGCAAACGCACAGCTGCGGCTGTCGCAGAAGCAGCCGGCATCAGCGAATTCGAAGCCGAAGTACTTCCGGACAGAAAAGCTGAAATAGTAAAGAAGTTGAAAAAAGATAATATTACTGCGATGGTCGGTGACGGAATAAACGATGCCCCGGCACTCGCTTCTGCGGATATCGGTGTTGCTGTAGCATCAGGTACTGACATAGCTATCGATTCCGCCGATGTAGTTTTAAAAAACAGCACTCTCTCAGATCTTGCCTGTGCTGTAAGGCTGAGCAGACAGACCCTGAAAATAATAAAACAAAACCTTATGTGGGCTTTCTTCTACAACACTCTCGGCATTCCGATAGCAGCAGGAGTTCTTATCCCCGCTTTCGGAATAAAGCTTGAACCCGGCATATGCGCACTTACAATGGGGCTTTCAAGCTTCTGTGTAGTCTCAAATGCACTGAGGCTGAATAAATTCAATGTTCATGATCCTTCAAAGGACAAAAAAATAAAAATCAAGAAGGAGGTTTTAAAAACCATGGAAAAAACTATATTTATCGAAGGAATGATGTGTCCTCACTGCGAAGCAACAGTAAAAAAAGCTCTTGAAGCTCTTGAAAACATATCTCTTGCAGAAGTAAGCCATGAAAAAGGGACTGCAGTTGTAACAATGACATCAGATGTTCCTTTTGAAGAAATGAAAAAAGTCATTGAGGAAAAAGATTTCAAAGTTACGGGAGTCAAATGAGCTCCGGACGCAGAAAGAACCCCTTCGCCACTGCGAGGCAGCGGCCCTCTTCCCCTTTCAGGGGACGTAAATTCGTCATCTGAAAGAAACAGGAAAAGGGATGCTGAGAAGCAGGGGTGAAGGGGTTTTTTTACTTGACAAGCCATTCAAGAGGTCTGCATGTGAAATAAAAACATATGAATCCGATGAGAAAAACTGCAAATATAACGGAACAAAGGACAAGGTGATTTTTGTTGAGGGATGCATATTGTTTTTTTTCAGAAGAAGAACTGTACTCTTCGAAATTTTGAATCATAATATTTTTGACCTCATCTGAATACTTTTGTTTTTCACCGGCTTTTATTTTGCAGAAAGGTACTATTATTCCTTTTTGAAATACTTTGATCAGATTTTCTTCATTGTCTTCCTTTTTCCCGAAAATATACAAACATTTTTCAGCATCAAACAAACCGTTTATTCCAAAAATATGTTTTTCTGAAACATAAAACGGCATAAAAATGATCTCAAGATACATGAACAAACCTGAAAGCCAGCAGACAACAGCACAAAAATATAAAATTACTCTTGAAGCATTTTTTTCAGGAGTTTGTGAAAGAGATGAAATTAACTGACTGAAATTAAAAAAACAGTTTAATGCCAAAATTACAACCCAGAATATACTTCGTTTATTTTTGACAGTTCGGACTTTTAAATATTTTTCTGTGCTTTTTTTTATTTTGATAAAATTATATGTGTATGAAATAATGCCTGTCAGTAATACGCTAAGAAGCAACAATGTCAAAACAATCAGAACAATATTAATTATATCCATCTTTTTTCCTCCGTGAGTCGTTAAAATGTTTGGAATATTATCTGTGTTTTTCAAAGATCTGATTTGCAGATTCGCCTCAGTTCATTCAGAGATTTTACCTCAACTGAACGACAGAATCCAAAGCCTTATGAGAGGGATATCCTAATCATTTTTCAAAGCTCTGCTTTTAACAAGCAGAGGCGATTCGTAGAATCGGTTCCCGCTCAGTCGGAGATTGTACTCCGACTGAACGGAAAGATAGAACCCGCCGCCTGCAGAGGCGGGGGATATCCTCTGTGTTGTTATAACTAAATTATATCACTTTAAATACTTTTTTCAAGATTTTTCAATTAAGCATTTTCGTAAAACAACGTGTTTACGTATATTCGCATAAAATATTATCATATTTCAAACATATTTTTTATTCTTTCCTTCAGAAGACATAATTATTCATTTATAATTATAGCCTAAATTATATAACAACTATAGATTTTATTGTTTTTTTGACATTGTTTCGCAATATTTATTGTTTATTTTATTCACATATGATAGAATAAATTCAAATGATAAAATCATTTTGTAGGATTGTTGTATTGTTTAATTTTTGAAAGGAAGTTTATAATGAAAAAACAAATATTGTTTATGTCAGCACTTGCACTTACTGTTGCAGCAGCTGCAGTTTCATCTTCTTCAACTGAAAAAATCTGCAAGGCAGAAAACCCGATCGCTCAGACTGCATTTACTCCTGACCCGGCTCCGGTAGTATTCGGAGACACTCTCTATGTCTATACCGGACGTGACAGAGACGGATACAATGACTTTTACTATATGACAGGATATCAGGTCTTTTCAACTACTGATATGAAAAACTGGGTAAACCACGGATGCATCATGGAAGACAGTGATTTTTCATGGGGCAAAAAAGACTCAGCATGGGCTTCCCAGTGTATTGAGAGAAACGGAAAATATTATTTCTATGTTACAATGGAATGTTCATCAGGCGGCGGACGCGGAATCGGTGTTGCTGTTGCTGATTCACCAACAGGGCCTTTTAAGGATGCACTCGGAAAACCGCTGGTCGGTCCTGACTGGGACTTTATAGATCCGACAGTTATAATCGATGATGACGGACAGGCATGGCTCATGTTCGGAAATCCTTCGTGCTACTATGTAAAGCTTAATGAGGATATGATCAGTACAAACGGACAGATAGGCAAATTTGATATGAGCCAGAGCGCTTTCGGACCGAGCTCACGAGGCGGTTCGTCATACGGTGAAGGTCCGTGGATCTATAAAAGAAATGATCTTTACTATCTTGTATATGCGGCATTTTACGGCTCAGACGGAGACGAAAGCATGGGTTATTCAACTGCTCCGTCAATAACAGGACCATGGACCTATAAAGGTCAGATAATGAAGACACACAACTGCTTTACCACACACGGAGGCATTATCGAATACAAGGATCATGCATATATGTTCTATCACAAAAACGGACTTCAGGGAGGCAGCACCTTCAACAGAAGCGCCTGCGTTGAGGAATTTGAGTTTGGTGCCGACGGCTCTATTCCGCTCCTCTCACCTACCGATTCAGGTCCGAAACAGCTTGAAGCTTTGAATCCTTACAAAAAAACAGAAGCTGAGACTATCTGCCGGAGTGAAGGTGTACAAGTTGAAAGTGCCTCAGTCGGATGCACAAACCTTGCATTTATCGAAGACGGCGACTATGTAATGGTAAGCGGAGTCGATTTCGGAAAAGGCGCTGAAACCTTTACTGCAAGCGTTGCCTCTGAGGGAGACGGCGGAAAGATCGAGATACATCTTGACAAAAAGGACGGAACTCTTATAGGAACATGTGACGTTTCCCCGACATCCGGATGGCAGGACTACATAACTGCAAGCTGCGATATCAGCGGTGCCGAAGGAGAACATGACGTTTACTTTGTTTTCAAAGGCGGAAACAGCTATCTGTTCAACGTTGACTGGTGGCAGTTCGGTTCCCAGTACTATTCAGAGACAGGTGAACCTGTTGACGATACACCTGTTGAATATACTACGGGTGACATAAACTCAGACGGAACAATAAACATTTCAGATCTTTGCCTGTTGAAATACGGAATTCTCGAACAGAGCTTTGATTCAAAGGCTGAAACTCTTGCCGCCGATATCAACAAAGACGGAGTTGTAAACGCAGAAGATCTGATGGCTCTCTGCAATTATTTCCTCGGAATTTCTTCACTTTAATAATAAATCACATATCTATGAAAACGAAACAGGTACAGAACATGTTTTAAATGTCTGTACCTGTTTTGTTTTGCTATTTTTTAAAAAATAATAACCATATCAGAATCAAAATGATCACAAGTATCAAAACTGTCAGGATAAGACCGGCTTTTGACTTGTGCTTTCCTTTTTTGTTTTTGGAAAAATGTCTTTTGTGAGCAAGAGGATCTTTTTTCTTCAGGACCTTTTTATAAAATTCCTTTATCCACTTAACATCCTCACTTTCAACATCAGAACCGTTTACAGAAAGCTCACCGTGAGCGATCTCGTTTCTGATATGCCTGTACTTTTTCAGATTTTTCAGTGTACTTTCCCATTCGGGATCTTTATTTGTTTTTGCAGATGAATGTGCCGTCATTTCATCTATATAGTGACTGATTCCGTTTTTCTCTCCGAAAATATCGGAACAAAGCCTGTCAAGCTCTTTGTATTCTTCAAAAAATTTAGAATTTTTAACGCTCATAATAACAAATTCACCTCATAATCTATCATAGCAGAGAAATCATTTTTTATCAAGTTCTTTTCTTGATCCGGATATTCTCCGTTTTCAGATTCAAAGCACTGCTTTTCCTTTGAAAAATAAGCCGTTTCTCTCACAAATAACTGTAGAATATAATCATTGCATTTTTATAAAAAATGTGTTATGATTTTATAGTGACTAAATATTTTTAAAATTAAGGAGGAAGCTGTATTTTTACGGCGTTTACAAATATATGAAAACTATTACTCAAATACTCACGGATAAAGTATCAGCTGCGTTTGAAAAGTGCAATTATGACAAGGCTCTCGGAGCTGTATTTGTTTCAGACAGACTTGACCTCTGTCAGTTCCAGTGCAACGGAGCATTTGCTGCTGCCAAGCAGTACAAAAAAGCACCATTTATCATAGCTGATGAAATAAAGGCAATCCTTGAAAAGGACATGGACTTTCTTAAAGTTGAAGTTGCAAAGCCGGGATTTTTAAACCTCACAATGACCGATGCATACCTCGTTTCACTTCTTGACAGCATCGCAAAGGATGAACACCTCGGAATTCCTCAGGCTGAAACTGAAGACACCATCGTTATGGACTACGGCGGACCAAATGTTGCAAAGCCTCTTCATATCGGTCATCTCCGTTCTGCGATCATCGGTGAATCATTAAAAAGACTTGCACGCACATGCGGATACAAGGTTGTTTCAGATGTACATCTCGGTGACTGGGGACTTCAGATCGGTCTTGTAATAGCAGAACTCGAAGAAAGGAACCCTGACTGGGAATGCTTCAAGCCGGGCTTTGAAAAAGGCTATGTTCCGGAACTGAATGCTGACATGCTCAACGAAATATATCCATTCGCAAGCCAGAAGAGCAAAACTGACGAAGTATTCAAGGAAAAGGCACACAAGGCAACCGGAGAACTCCAGAACGGAAGACCGGGATATATTGCATTATGGAAAGAGATATTAAGAGTATCCATCGCAGATCTCAAAGGAAACTACAGCAAGCTCGGCGTTGACTTTGACCTCTGGTACGGCGAAAGTGATGCTGACAAATACATAGACGAACTTGTTTCCATCCTTACAGACAAGAAGCTTCTCCACGAAAGTGAAGGTGCTATGGTTGTTGACGTTGAAGAAGAAGGCGACAAGGTTCCGATACCGCCTGTTATCATCAGAAAATCAGACGGTTCAAGTATATATGCAACAACTGACCTCGCTACGATCATCCAGAGAAACCGCGACTTCAAGCCTAAGAAAATATGGTACGTAGTTGACAAACGTCAGGATCTCCATTTCACACAGGTGTTCAGATGTGCAAGAAAAGCAGACCTTGTACCGGCTGACACAGAACTTGAACTTTTAGGCTTCGGTACCATGAACGGCAGCGACGGAAAGCCTTACAAAACACGTGACGGCGGAGTTATGAAGCTCTCCGATCTTCTTGAAACAGTAACAAAGGCTGCTGAAGAAAAGCTCAGCAAATCCGAATATGTCTCAGAAGAAGACCACAAGGAAATTGCTAAACGTGTTGGCGTTGCAGCCGTAAAATTCGGTGATCTCATCAACCACAGATCAAAGGATTACATCTTCGACCTCGACAAATTCCTCTCCTTCGAAGGAAAGACCGGTACATATCTTCTCTACACAATAACACGTATCAATTCAATCATAAAGAAAACAAACTCAGAAGACTGCACCGATCCTGTAACAGAACTCTACACCGACGCAGAACGTGAACTCATCCTCACGATACTTCTCACAGGTGAAGCATTCCGTCACGCCATCGATGAAAAAGCTCCGAACTATGTATGCGACAACGCATACAAACTCGCAACAGCATTTTCAAAATTCTATCATGACAACCACATCATCACTGAAACAGACGAAGACAAAAAGAAAAACTGGATCTCACTCATCTGCTTCACAAGAAAGCTCATGCTCAAACATCTTGACGTTCTTGCAATTGAGCCGGTTGAAAATATGTAATATATTTCAAAAGCCCTGCTTTTTATGAGCAGGGCTTTTTTTGATCATTATTTAATTGTTTTCTCAGCACATTTTTTCTTTTTGTCATAATATATTCCAATAAGAAAAATTTCACTGCTATATGCTGCAAGCTTTTTCGAATATATATTTTTTTGATTCAGATATCACCAAAAGAAACCTTACCTTTAAAAATTCTGTCAGTCAATTTTCACAGGTTTTCCAAATTTCAGAAATATATATTCTCCATAAGATAAATATATTTCCTTATTATCTTCAACAGAATAATTCTGCTCAATGATTTCAGGCATAGAAGTATCTATGGACGAGTATATCATATACTGTGAAGAATACTGATTTTCTGTTTTTTCCAATTTGTATCTGCCGGGTTCAATGTCTTTTCCGACCTCATACATTCCGCCAAATCTGTTTACACCAGGAAGATCCTTTAATGAAATATCTGCATTATCAACATTATACATACATGAATGAGAAAAATGAATAAACGTACCCTCCTGGAGAACAACATAAGCATTTCCCTGATACCATTCAAAAGACAGCTCTGATTCTTCACTGAAGTCACTTTGTGAGTAAACACCGAAACAAAAATCGCCGTATCCTGAATGATCATCAGAAAAAACAAGATATTTTCCGGCAGGGATATCCACGCCTACTTCATACTCTCCGCTTTCGAAAAGTACCTGATCACTAAGATCCACTGAAGAGTCAATGACCATTTCCTCTTCATGATCCTCATTTATACGTTCATCGTCCTGTACCTGTTCAGAAACATAATACGATTCCCTTTGATTCTGATAATATTCTGCTCTTCTTTTATTATTATCTACTTTTGTTTTATAACCGATCAAAGCAGGAACAAAAATGGCAACTGCGATCAAGAAAAAGATAATAACAAAAGGGATCAGAATGGCAGCGATAATGATGCCTGAATTTTTATTATCCGGCCTCTTTTTCTGATCTCGTAATACTTCCCTGATATCATCTTCATCAAACTGAAATCCGCAGTTCTGACAAATATGTGAACCGGTAAAAGGTCTTCCGCATCGGGTACAATATAAATTCATTTAGCATGCACTTCTTTCTTTTCAAAGCTCTGTGTTGTTCAAAGCTCTGTGTTGTTATATTTTCTTTTCTACTTAAAATTATAGCACATTCTGAAATTTCATGCAATAAGAATGCACTTAAAAAGTCACCGTCCGGATAATTCCGGACAGTGACTTTACTTCAATGTTTCTTCTTTCTCATTTCAGCGTGATCTGTTATGATTTCTTCTTTTTCTTCACAACAAGTATAACAGACCCTGCTGCTGCGAGTGCTGCTGCAGCTGCCAGTGTAATTTTGAACCATGTTTTATGGAAGAGGATCTGTGCGGTACTTGTTGATACGAAGATATCTGATATCTGTGCCTGTGCAGGATCAAGAGAATTTCCGGCTTTATCACATGCAAGAACTTCTATCTTCTGATTGAAATTCTGATTGAAGAGATTAAATGAACATATATTTTTATCTGCATCAAAAGTGATCTCAGATTTGTCAAGCTCCTTACCGTTTACTAAAACGCTTATAGAATCAGGATCTATTCCAAGGTTGTCTGTCAGAGCTGCTGATACCAGCTTGCTTTCGCCCTTGTAAACGCCCTTGCTTTCAACGTTAAGATAATAGATCTCAGGACTTGTCTTGTCCACCTTGAAGCTTAAAAGTGATTCACTGTAATTCTTGTTGGACGCTTTGTCCTCTGTGTAGATCATTATCTCATAAACGCCATCGTTTTCAAAATTTGATGCCTTGATAGTATAAGTATAATCATACCATCCTGTCTTTGAATCGTTTGAAAGTTCAATATCAAGACCTGCATCCGAATCGTCAAGGACCTTGTTTGATCCATCCTTTATTAATCTGACAGAAGGTTTGAAGCCGTCAGGATGCTTATCGGGATTTATTTCATGAATAATAATATCCTTTACTTCTTTTACCGACTGATCCTTTATTGATGCTGCATATTCGTCCGGTTCAAATGTTGAACCAAATCTGTTTACCGATACCTTTATGCTCTTTACGGAAGGATTTCCTGATTTGTCGTTTGCATTGACATTTATCGTGTAGATATCATCATTTTCCTTTACATGAGCAATATCATTTGCAGTGAATACATACTTCGAATCAGTCTTTTCAACAGTTCCCTCAAGCTTTACTTTGTCGCTGTTTTTACTTCCTGTCATCGAGATGCTGACGCTGTCAAAATCTATGTTTCTGTCATTTATCTCTATCACAGGTCTGAACTCGTCGTTGTAAGCATGACTGTCTTCTGCTCCGGTTATATTTATCTCCGGAGATGCTTTATCGATATGGAATGAAGTATGGTACGGCTGTGCTGAGTTTCCTGCTTTATCCTGTGCAGTAACGTTAAACTCATAGTAACCATCTTCCGTTATCGGCACACTTGTTCTCCAGACATTTCCGCCTATATTCTGCCATGCAAGTGAAACGCCGTCTATCGAACCGTTTTTAACAGGAAAACCTTCTGTACCTGAATCCTTCGTTCCGGTAATAGAAACTCTTGAAGATTCGAAGTTTACATCATTTACTTCAATAAATGCTGTTCTGTTCTGATTATAATAACCGGAATTTTCCGAATTGTTGTTGTCAAATGAAACACTTATGACAGGAGCAGTCATATCTACTATAAATTCGTTTGAATCAAACGGAACAGCGTTGTTGTCAGCCATATCGCTGCATTCCACCTTCAGAGTATAAACTCCGTCAGAAGCAAAATTGACCGTATTCTGATATTCGGAGCCCTCGATTCCTTTTTCTCCTCTGACGAGAGTCCATCCGCCTGAGAAGGATGCCGAGCTTGAAATTCTTGAAGGATCGAAGTTTCTCTCTTTTATGGTTACCGTTGCCTGACGAGGTGCTTTATAGTAATTTGTAAACTGACTGTCAGCTGAATTGTTATCAAATGAAACACTTATTTCAGGATCTGAATTATCAAAGCTGTACAGAACAGACTCGGTTTCAAAAGGATTTCCGGCGTTGTCCGTTGCTTTGACTATTATCTCATTTCCGTTTTTGTTTGTCTGACTGTCAAGTATCTGAGATACTTTTCTGCTGATCTGTGTCTGAAGATTGAGGTCGGTACTGTCAGAATTCCAGTTAGTCATATTTTTCTCAGGATCATCGATAGAAGTTTCCAGATTTGCGTTCTCACTGTTGCCCGGAGAAATTACATCGACCGAGCGTATTCCTGAGAATGTATCTCTGATCTTTACTACGGCATCAAAGTTTTCCTTATATAGTTTGTTTCCAAAAATATCGGTATAGGAAGTATTAGGAATATCTATGCTGTAAGGAGTTTCCTCTTCTTTGTGCTTTTCTTCTGTTTCGTTAATGTATCCGTTTGACTGTGCCCAGAAATCAGGTGTGTTTCCGACATTGTCCTCTGCCTTTGCGTATAATGTTCCCTTAAAATCATTCGGTATCTCAAATTCTGCATATGCACCCTTTTCAGGATCGATGACAACTTCCTTTTCTTCAGCGGCAGCACCTGTTCTTTTGAGCGTTATGGTCTTTATTCCGGAACTTGCTCCACTGTCCTCAGCGTATACCCTGACTGTTATCTTTTCCTTTGTATTGCTGAAGTGACGATAATTTGCAAGGCTTGTAAGATCCACATGTCTGTCATCACTGATATTACTGTCTCTGTTTTCAGGCTCGGTAGAATATTCAAAACGAGTGATCAGAGGAGCTGTGATGTCCTTATATACCTTAAATCGTTCTTCTTTGCTTTCATTTCCGGAATTATCCAAAGATGCGATAATGAATTCAAAGCATCCGTCCTCATATTTATCGTTTTTAGTTGATAAAACATATGACTTTGATTTGAGGAGCACAGATTCATCACTGAAAATATCCCCACCATTAAAGAAATCAATTCCGGAGTTTTTATTTT
This sequence comes from Oscillospiraceae bacterium, assembly GCA_045643005.1. GTDB lineage: Bacteria > Bacillota > Clostridia > Oscillospirales > Ruminococcaceae > HUN007. The sequence goes on from JAZUJY010000312.1 coordinate 27,134, forward strand.
CTTCAAAATAAATTATTCTTGTGGAAACTTCAGCTATTCCGGAGTTTTCATCAGTTACATCAAACTGAAGGTCAACATCTCCGTTAAACCAGAGCTTGTCAGGTTTGTTTGCATCTGTGCTCTTTTCAATATATTTTTTCAGAACAAAATCAGGATCCGAGGCTTTGATTTTTTCTTTGTCGAACTCTATCACCGGCGGGATCCTTTCGATGATCAGAGAATCTGATGAACCTGAATACAAAGAAGTTTTCCCGCTATGATTTCCAACGTTATCAGTTCCTGAAACAGCAAGGGTTCCATCAAATACAGTAGTTCCGATATCTTTTCCCGGAACAGAAAATTCACAAATCCACTGGTCATCTGTTTCTTCTATCTTTTCAAGCTTTGAAGCTGTATAAGTCGAACTGCCGTGATAAAGAACAATATTGTCCTTTTCAATTCCGGAACCTTCGAAATCTTCGATCATACTTACACGAACAGTAACAGCATTTTTAGAAAATGTTCCGAATGAAGTATTTAATACATCTTCAGCTATTTCAAATTTGCTTCCGAAAACCGGAGCTGTTTTATCAACATTAAAAGTTATTGTTGATTTTGATTTACTGTCTGATCTGTTTCCTGCATAGTCCACTGCAGCTGCATAAACAGTAAATTTGTTGTCATCGGGGAATTTAATTGTTTTCCCGTCAAACAGTTCAACTGATGAACCGTTGCATTCAAGTGATACAGTAAATTCAGACTTGTCTTCAGAAGGAACGAATATCAGACTTCCCTTGTTCGACGATAATACTGAAACCGGCAAATCAGAAAAATACGTCTTTTCTTCTCCTTCCTTTACCAGTAATGATATTTCAAGTGATGCAATACCTGAGTTGCTGAAACCTGCCTCAGCTTTAACATCATCAAAATCAACAACTATTCCGTCAGGGAAATTCCTAAACCAGTTTCCGCCAAAGTCCGGTACTGATTCATTGTTTATACTGCAGTTTGGTGAGGCACTGTCAAAGATGATCTCAGAAGCCCCGGTCTGACCGGATACAGGAGCACCGGAATTCAAATAATATACTGATGAAGCATTTCCGGCAAAGTCTGTTGTGGTAACTTTTATGATACCTGATGTGTTTTTGATTTTATCATTAAGAGAAATTGCTCCTTCAAATACGTTATCTGTATTATTAGTTATAGTTACAGTTTCCTTTTGTCCGTTGTAAATATACTCAACAGTAACATATGCAACACCGGAACCGCTTACATCCTTTAACAGGCTTTCAGAAAGACGAAGTGTTTGTGTTGAATCAGTCATTTCCACTACTTCAAATTCATCAGATATATTTAATTTTTCAACTGAATTGATTTCTGATGTCTCAACTGATCCGTTTATTGAATCTGCAAGTTCTGCTCCATCAACTTCTGACAACGTCTGACTGTCTGAATCTGTTTCGCTCTGGTTTTCTGAAAAAATTCTGCTTTTAACAGTACTGTCAAATATCTCATAGGAAAGCTCTTTTGGATCCTTATTAAGATTATCATCTGCCGAAACAGAAGCGTTTAAAACAAACTGCTTATTTTTATCTTTTAATACTACATACTTTCCTGCTTTGTTTTTCTGAAGTTCTGACAACTGTACATCACTTGCAGAAGGTGCCATTCCGTCATATCTTACAGTCATCTCGGTTGTTGTCATATTTCCGTTAATATCCCAGACAGTAACATACATCTTTTTGTTGATATTGGACTGTTTCTGAAGCGGAGTAATTACAAAGGAAAAAGTGTATCCGTTTTGATTTGTATCTGCTACAGGACTGTAAGTATAACCATTGCTTTCATCATAAGCAAAATCAATGTTCATGGAACGCTGTGTATGCTGATCTTTTATCCATGATCCTTTCTTGTTTTTAGAAAAAGAAAAGAATTCTGCTTTTCTTGAATACGTATTGCCTTCTGACGGCTCTTCATCACTGATTACAATAGATGTGATCTCAGAAGAACTTCCCGATATGGTATCAAGTCTGGTTCTGATATCATTATCAGTTACGCCTGTAGTTTTATCTGATATGAAAACATCAAGATTTATTGAAGAATTATACCATATACTTTCTTCATTTATTTTTGACACACTGTTTAATTTTTCATTCTTTTCACTGCCCTGAGACATGGTCATTAAATCTTTTGGTACATCAGGTGCAGTGTTGTCCAGATAGAAAAGTTTATCAGAATGATTAAGCTCTATCTCTGTTATATCATTCCCAGATCTTTTGAAAACATGATCAATTACTATATACTGTACCGCGGAATCTCTTATCTGAACTTCGAAATCATACGAAGAAGACAGACCCTTTGTATTAAAAAATCTATGAAGAATATCATTTGAATATCTGTACATAATATAATAATCTTCATTCTTGCTTTTTGTTCCTATCGAATAAACGTTATACCTTCCACCCGTTTTACTCAGGGTTCTGCTTTCAGAATTACGTAATGTTCCGCAAGAAGAGATATTACTGCCGGCTTTATCAATCTTTTTATAATACAGTCCGGTAACATGATCTGCCTCTTTATCATATGTAAATCTGTAATTTGTCATATTGTTTTCAAGTACTTTATCCAAAGAAAGGAGATCATTTAATTCATTATTATCATCAAATTTTATTTCATTAAGAACATAAGTATCATCGTTTACTATTTCAAAATAAGGAATATCAATATATCTGTTATTGTTTTCCTTATATACTTTATAATCGCCTCTGGCATCTTTTTTCACATCATCAAGATAAACATCATATTTCTGATGTTTGATAAATGCGTCTATCTTCAGAATAACACTGCTGTCATACTTATATTTATTTAATAATTCTGATTCTTTAAATACATTTTTATCATAGGATTCCAGATTTTCCCCAAGTGTTTCTGTTTCAGTAACATTGCCGCTGCTATCCTTCTTTACTGCCAAAAGATCAAACGCATAGTCCGAATTGACACTAATTTGTAAATTATTTCCGTTTTCTTCGTACCATGACAAAGTATTTTTACTGTTGTAGTTCTGATTGTCAATTTTAAGACCGATTCCTTTAACTTCATTTCTTTCAATTTTAAGTATCGGCTTTTCGAATTTCTGTACAATTAAAGGAGAAACAACATCAGAATTCTTTTTCACATCCAGTGACACAGTATAATTCTTACTATCTTCAGATACTTTACATGAAATAAAATTATTTTTGTCATTATTTGGACTTACACCCGGAATGCTGACCTGTTTATATTCAGGCTTATATCCGTCCTTTGCTGTGATGGTCAGATACAGTCCTTTTTCGATAAATATTGTGTTACCGCTCTTAAAAACAGCTCCGCTCAGTGTTATTCCTTTATCATCTGTTTCCAGCACACCGTCTTCCGGACAGTTAAGTGTTTTGGATTCTCCGTCAACAACAAAATAATAGCATGCAAAAAAATCCACTTTTGATCCTTTTGCAGAATACGAAAAATACTGAAGATTATCGTCTCTTCCGTTCTTCAGATAAGGGGTATTGTTTTTTACTTCAAAAGCATTGCAGTTTTTCAGAGCAGATACTAAATCAAAATCCGTATTTACTGATTTAAATGAACATATAAATTCTGACTTTTCACCATTTGATGTCACTTTTATATCAGAAGCACCGGCACCGCAGATTTTTGATGCAAGATCCTTTACTGAGCTGTCATCAATATTATTATCAAAAGTCATTGTGAAATCATGTGAAAACACAGGAACAGTAGTCGTAGTTTCTTCTTCAGTCGTTACAGTGGTGACTTCTGTTGCTTCTGTAGTTTGTTCTTCAGTGTCAGAAACAGGAGCAGTTGACGTTATATCTGAAGATGATGACGTTTCAGGTTCAGTTGTAACCAAAACCGGCACAGTCGTGTCAGCAGAAGCAGTTTCTGAAGTTGTTACAACAGACTGAGTCTCGCTCTGTTTGGTAACCGTTGTTGTTTCGGCACCTTTTACAAGGACGCCGTCTGTCTGTGCAATTGTTGTTGCATAAACAATTGACAATGCAGATATAAAAGCAGTGGTTCTTCTAAGTATTTCTTTATTCTTCATAAGCGTTTCTCCTTGCAGTTATGATTTTTTCTTTTCCTTGTTTCTGATAATTACAGCCACCGCAATAACAGCGACACCGGCAATGATCAGTATGTATACCAAATAACTTTTGTTATTATTCTCTTTATGATCAGTCTCTTCCTGATGTACAGTTTCCGTACTTTCTAAAGACTCTGTTATAATTATTTTATCAGTTGTAACAGAGTTTTTTATAGTATCAGAAGAAGCAACTGTCGTTACCTTGGCTTTCGTTTCCAAAACGGTTGAAGTTACTTCAGTATTTTCATTTGTCTGAGATTCTTCTGTCTCGTTCTGAGGCAAATTTGCTGTCTGAGCATCAGATGCCGGCGGCGGGTCAGACTGTATAACATTATCATCAGGAACATTATTCTGAACAGGAGGCTCCGGTGCAGGCGCATCACCTGTTATTCGTATACCACCCGAAGTAAGCCTTCCAAATGATTCTGTACCTAAATGCCAGTTGTACTCACTGTCAGCATAGCATATCTGATCGTTCATTATTTTTTCACCGTAAAACGCAATCTCATAAAAATCTCCGGGTCTGCAGTCTTCAGGAATACTGTAATACAAATTTATCAGATTTCCTGAATTATTATCCTGTTCATTCATAATGATATCACAAAGATCAATATGCGGACTTGACTGATAATCGCAAATTGAAACCCGGTGTGGTGAATCACACCATGTAAACATATCTTCTATCCCGAGTCCGGAATCAGCCATTATCACAAGTAAAATTCCTCTTATTCCCGGGTCATTGTCAAGGTTTACTGCCACAGGCACTTTTCTGTCTGACGGAATATCATTTATATTTATCTCTCTTGTTTCTATACTCAGATCAACTTTTCCCTCAGCCTTTGTTACACTGATATCTGACATAAAAGAAATAAACACTGCTCCTGTCAATACTGTCAGTACTTTCTTTATTTTGCGGACAACCTGCTTTTTCATTGTTTTCTATTTCTCCTTGAATACTAATAAATATATTGCTTCAGACATTATCAATACAGCTGATCTCATCTTCAGAACATGTCATAAACGTCTCGCTTCTTATTATAACAAACTTCATGCTGTTATTTGAAGTATTTTTCCTTGCAGCAGCCACTGTGTACTGCATCGGATCAGATGCTGATTCTGTATTTCCTTTTTTCAGAGCAACAGTCTTCATTACAGGCTCGCCTTTGCCTCCGACAGGAACTGTTTTTCTGATATTTTCCGAGGTACTGACTGCCTGTTTTATCATCGTTGACTTTTTGATATTTTCATTTACTTTCGGCACAGTCGTATTATTTTCCGGTGTTTTTTCCTTCACTGCCTCATAAGGATCGGGTGAATTCTTTTTTATTTTTTTCTGTTTCATATCATATAAAACAGATGATATAACTTTATGAGTAACTGAATAATATACAAATGCAAGTATAAATACACCCGCTGCTATAAAAAATATGACAGCAAGTCTTTTCCACAATAACGGATCCATATGTTTATTCACCTCTGCTGTAATCAGGATTACTTCCAAATGTAATATTTATTGATTCAAGGCACTGCAAACAGCTGAGTACTATTTCTTCCTTCATGCTTACAAGCTGGGTCAGGCTTTCATCCGGCTCACATTTGTCAATATTTTCTTCTATAAGATCGTAAAATTCGATCTGTTCCTCGAGTCCTATACCGCACATATTAAAATAATATGAGTAGCTTCCGAGTGCATCGATCGATGTTCTGAAGGTTTCAAGCTTAATAAGATCATTTTTCGATTCACTGCTCTCGACTACATATTCTATCATATTGTGAAGATCGTTCCAGAAATTTGTATACAGCTCCATGTTATCCTTATTTTCACTGTTTAATATACTGTTGTAAAAATTTCCGATATTGTAATAAGTCTGAGCCATATCCCTGTTTGCATCTGAAAGTGTAGTACCGCCTGCTGTCATGATCGCTTCCTGAAAATACGGTGCTGCATCTCTCATTCTTGTAATTCTGTTGTCATCATTCTGACCAAGTCCGTATTCCTCATGATACCAGATAAGCTTTCCATACTCGAAAATAATTTTTTCATAGATGTTTTCTCTTATCAGAAGTTCTTTGTTTTCCGATAAAACTCGCATCAGATGAGCCTTTTCCTCTGATGAAAACATACTCTCACTGTCGTTGTCACCGTTTTTTGAATAACAGCAGGCATCGATCAGTTTTAAATATGCTTCCTGCTGTTTCGGATCGGTCTGAATAGCTTTTTCAAAAAAATCTATTTTATCCATCGGAACATTTGACTTGTTTCCGTTATCAAAATAATAATCATATTTCTGAAGGCTTGCCTTCTGAGCCTGTACTGCCGAAAAACTTCCTGCTGCAAGAAACAGAACCGCTGCACAAAGCAGAAATGAAGCTTTTTTTACAGCTTTCTTTTCTCCAAGGTCTTCCAGAGCCTTATATAATTCATTTGTTGAAGAATATCTTTTCTCAGGATCATCATTTAAGCATTTTTGCAGGATCATCTTTAGTCCCGGACTTATCGACTTGTTACTCTGAAAATCAAACCTTTCCGCTGAACTTCTGAGATCCTCCGGATCGTTTCCTTCATTTTTATAAACCGGTAACGGCTTGTTCCCGGATGCAAGATAATATACAGCTGCACCGAGATTAAAAATATCTGTTTTTTCATCCGGAAGGATATCTTCAAACCTGCTTTTAAACTGTTCAGGTGAAGCGTATTCAGGTGAAAACGATACTGTCTTTTCTCCGAACGGCTTTGCATGATAAAAATCAATAAATTTCAGATTTACAAGTCTCTTTGACTTACCGCCTCGTGATGAGGACTCATCTCCCTTTATAACAAGAATATTGTCAGGATCAAGCGTTCCGGCAGTATATTTTTGTTCATGCATAAAGGAAATAAACGTACACATATCCTTTGCATATTCTATTGTTTTTTTATTTGAAATACTTTTTTTCCCTGCCAGTTCTCCGAGATTTTCACCCTGAACATATTCCATGACAATATACAGGTCATCATCTTCCTCATCGATCTGCTGAATTACATTTGGGATAAAATTGTATTTTGTGTTTTTGGCAAAAAGACTGCCCATAAGTGTATATGCACATCTTGCCTCTTCCAGTTTATCAGTATCACCGGATACCTGCCTGACAGCTCTGACAACACGATCTGCTCCAAGATCATAAGCACGGTATACTGTTGCAGACTCTGAGCTGCTTATTATTTTATCAAGCTGATAACGCCCGGATAGAGTTCTGTTTATTTCTGCCATAGCATCGTTCCTTTCATAAGGATTTTCAACTGTCAGGTACATCACATTGTCAGCACATATCCAGTATGTCCGAAACAAGAGTCTGGTCTGAAGAAGGAACACTGACTGTATTTATTGATGATACGATGTTTTTGATTCTTGAAACAAGTTCTGACTTCGAATCAGGAGTCAAATCATCGGGAGTATTCATGGAATCGTCAAGAAGATCAAGAACCATATACAGTATCTCAAGACGGACATAGTCTGACTCGTCCGGAGATTCGGCTGCATCAGCAAGAAACTGAAGATCAGCAATTGAAACAGGTTCATTTACCTCACCGTCTTCTATTCGTTTCTGATAATTACAGTAAAAATCAGCTATATGATAATATATGCCTGCATACTTTTTTTCAACCTGAGTCAGAAGCTTGTCATTTTCAGAGTTTCTTACCTCATCAAAATAAACCATTGATGATTTCAGTCTTGATTTTTCTGAATCCTTAAAACCTTTGACATCACTGTTTTCCATTCCGTAAAACAGGACAAGCTTTCCTGTTTCATACTGTATTTTTGAATAAGTACCCTTTTTTATAAGTAAATTCTGATTTAAGGCAATAACATTTCTAAGTCTGCTGCCTTCATAATCGGTGTAAAGCATATCGTCTTTTCCGTCATTATCCTTTTCATCAAACAAACAGGAACCGATAAGCTTCAGATATCCTTCCTCAAGTTCAGGCTTTATATTTACAGCTTCAAGATAAAATTCAAATTTTTCTTCAGCTATAACCGAATTATCACCTTTTAATATATAGTCTGAATATTTTGCATCAAGAGCTTTGTGATAATTTGAAAAAGAAAATATACCTGCTGCCGTCATAATAGCAGATAAGCCAAAAAGAATCAGACTTATTAAATTATGCTTTCGTTCTGACAGTCTTTCAAGTGCTCTGTATACCTCACTGCATGAAGAATATCTCTCCTTCGGGTCATCCTTTACGCATTTTTGAATAATTTTAATTAAGCCCTTGTCTATGTTCATATCAGGATCAAAGTGGAACCTGTCATAAGAAGGTCTGAGATCCGTGATAAGATTATTTCTCTGATAAAAAACATTTTCACCCGGTCTTCCGGTTATCATGTGAAAAAGTGTTGCACCGATATTAAAAATATCCGTTCTTTCATCGGGATAGATCCCCGAAAAGTGTCCGATATACTGTTCAGGTGCTGCATAAGCAGGAGAATAGGCTGTTGTCTGTTCTCCGAAGTTTATTGTTGCACCAAAATCAATAAATTTCAGACTGCTGAAGTGATCCGACGAACCTGTATTCGTTTTTCTTTCTCTTAATACCATAATGTTTTCAGGTTTCATATCACTGTAAAGCCTGTGTCGTTCATGCAGAAATTTCATAAAAGAACATATGTCCCTGCCGTATTCAACCGTTTTATCAAACGACAACGGCATTCCGTCCTTTATCAACTCTGACATGTTTACCCCGTCGATATAGTCCATGACTATGAAAAACTCTCCGCCGGATTCCTGTCTGAAAATGATATTCGGAATAAAATTATACTTTCCCTTGCTTTCATAAAGCTCTGCCATAAGAGATGACTCAGCAATTATGTCCTGAATGCTCTCTTCATCGCCGTAAATTTCCTTAACGGCTCTCAAAGCTTTATTTGACTGGAGATCAAACGCTTTAAAAACAGTCGAAGTTCCGCCGGTACCTATTTCTTCATCGATCAGAAACTGATCAAATAATATATCACCCTTTTTCAGCAACCGGAATCACTCCTTTTATCAAAATATTTTTAGAAGCAGAGAAGTTATATTGTCGTTTTCTTTTCTCTCAATACATGTATCTGTGAGCTTTTTTAGTACAGCCTGCGCATGAGCTTCGTCAGAAATGGCTGATGGTTTAAGGGCTTCGTGAAGTTCCTTTATCGATATTTCTTTTCTGAAACCGTCAGAACAGAGCATATAGCAGCAGTCCTCGGCATCTGATATCATATAATCATATGAAATATCCTCAAACTCAGCACCTATGCACTTTACAAGCTGATTTTGTCTGGAATCCTTATTGGCCTTTTCCTCGGTAAGCGTTCCTTCAAGTACCTCTTCACCAACTACCGAATGGTCATGAGTCAGTACTTCAATGTCGGAATCAGTGATCTTGTATGCTCTCGTATCACCGACATGCGCCGTCAGCATTCTTTTTTCATTTCCAAAAATCAGAAATGCCGTCATGGTTGTTCCTATGGATATTCCTTTATCAGCGGAATAACCGTTTATCCTGTCATTGAGGATATGAAGATAGTCATCAAGATTTTTTCTTATTTCAAGCATTCCTTTTTTCTGTTTTATCAGTGCAGAAAAATATCCGGAAAACCATTCTGTAAGTTTTTTTATTATATATGAGCTCGCCTTTTCTCCCTCAGAGAGACCACCCATTCCGTCACAGACAGCTGCAAAAAGATATGTATTCCCGTCATATTCGGCAGCTCTGAAGCACAGAGCGTCCTGGTTTACATCACGGCACGGCCCCTTGTCTGTATAATAAGTAAACAAATATCTGATAAGATCACTTCCCTTCAAAAGCCTGCTTATGCTTTATCAGTCCTTTATGTAAAACTTGTATTTTTTTCCGTCAAGGCTGAACGAACATCCGGAAAACAGCTGAAACTCATCTCCGGCAGCAAACTGTTCGGATTCGATCATCAGTGTTTCACAGGAAATATTTTTTAATAGTATCCTGTTCTTTTCCTTAGCTATTTCAATACCGGGAAGTTCGCTGTGCTGGCACGGATATGACATAATATGAAAGTTTATCTTGTTCTGTACATCTTCAATATATGAAAGACATTTTCCGGACTGTTTTCTTTCTGTAACAGCAACAGTCTTTGTCTGAGGAGGCATCGGCTTTGCTTCCTGTTTAGCATCCGACTCCTTCTTAATATAGAAAATAAAAGGAATATCATAGATAAAGAATTTCATCTCATTTTTCAGTTCAGTTTTTGTAATCTGTTCCCCATCCACGTAAGTTCCGTTTGTTGAGTTGTTGTCAGCAAGATAGTATTTTCCGTTTTCATTTAATATCTGAGCATGCTTTGAACCTACATATTTGTCATTGATAACAAGGTCTGATGAATCATCTCTTCCGAGAACAAAAGGAAACCTCGTTATAACATGCTTTATATATCCCGCATCCTCAAGGTATACTTCAGTTTTTATTTCTTCACGTCTCGGTGCGCCCGCCTTTACTGTGCCCGAATTTACTTTTACGGCTCTTTCATCAGCACCTGCTTTTACAGTACCGCCTTTTTTTCTTTCAAAACGCAAAGGTTCACATGTTTCGTGATCATTGTTTTCTTCTTTTAAAACCTGTTCTTCATGTTTTTTGTTTGCTTTTATCTCATGAAGGAAATTATAAAGATCGTTATAGGAAAATACTGCGTTTTTATCCTTGCGCTTTTTCTGAAGAAACATTCTTTCATCGAGAAAATGTCTGTATCTGTTCATAACATTGCTGTCGCTCTCGATGACATGTGCTTTATTTGTAAAGAGATAGAGAAATTTTGTGACATTTGATTTGTACGAACCGTTTGACACAGGAGCATAGATCATATGAATTTTTCCGCTTTTTATATCATAATATGAATACTTCAGATTGCATACAAGATTGTTTAAAGGCATGGATGCTTTGGAACATCTTTCAAGTATCTGTCTTATCTGATCAGTCATTTCGAAAAACTTGTCCTGGGATATTCCGGTTTTTATATATTCCGCAAGACTTACGAGGTTACTGATATCAAAGGTCAGTTTGTTTGAACCGCCTGCTTTTGTCCATGATGCATTTAACAAAGCAGAAAAATCAGAATGCTCAATAGACCGTATAAGACTTTCATTGACCATTTCCTTTTTCTTTAGTTTTAATATCAAAAAAGTCTGTTCATTTTTAAAAACTGTTTTCAGATTAAAAGTATTTTTCCCAAACAAAACTCTCACTTCACTTTCATATATACTACTTATATTATACCCTATTTTGATATAAAATTTCAATGTTTTGACGAAAAAATATTAAAAAAAGAACCATTTTTGTATAGCTCGTCAACAAATTTTACAGATTCTTTCAAACAAAATACAAGCCCCGCATCTTATAATAAAACGCGGGGCCTGTAGTAGAAAAATCAAGGTGTATATATTATGCGGAATATATTACTGACTCATTCTGAGGAATTGTTCTGCTGACAGAACCTGTATTGCCTGATGCCGCTCTTACAGATACTGAACATGTGAAGTAGTGTTTGCCGTCCTTAGTCTTAGCAGTGATAAGTGATGAACCTGGTGCTACACCTGTTATTGTACCGTTTACATCAACAGTAACCTTACCAGGTGTTGATGATGTCCAGATTATATCAGATCTGCTCACGCCTGCAGGCATTGTCTTGAAGCCTATTGTAAGTGAACCGCCCTGACTCAGTGTGTAATATGATCTGTCAAACTGAAGTCTTCCGACAGGAGTTGAAGGTGCGTTGGTTGTGGCTGCTGTTGTTGTCGTCGCAGTTCTTGAACATGCATCCAGGAAGCTGAACGAACCGTTCTTAAGTTCTCCGTGTCCGTTGCCTCGGCAAGGATTCTTCGAGTCATCGCCAAGCAGTGTCAGCGTCAGTTTCGGATCGTGAAGTACCTTCATGATCAGACTGTGGAATTTTAGCGACAGCGTCAGCGACAGGTAGAACGAAATGTCAAAGCATGCCATATCTGAGTAGAATGTTCCTTTTCCTTCGAGAACAGGACCAACTCTGAGTGTTAATGCGATAAGTCCTTCGTTTACAAGGTCGAAGTTGAATGAAAGCTTGAATTCAAACAGGAGTCCGACACTTGCTGATACCTTTACATCAAATACAGGATCTGTTGCTTCGTGGAATGTTGAGAAGTTTCCGTTTTCAACAAGGAATCCCTGATGATGTGAATTTGAAACTTCAACCATAATGTATCCGTTGGCTGTTACAACAAATGATACTACAAATCTTACACTGAATGCCGGTGCTACCTCATACGGAACTTCAACAACAGGAACTGTCTCTTCAAATGCTGTTCCGTTCATGGCATTTATCATATCTGCATCGCTAAGGCCCTGATATGCAGAATCAGCATCCTGTGATCCTTCTGTACCGATAGAAGCTTTAAGACTTACAGATGTCTTATAGTCAAGTGCACAGTACGCATAAACATCAGGAAGATCAAAAAGATGGAAATCGATATCAAAATCTGTTGTCAATTTGATATTGCTGATAGTTGCATTTACTGTAAGTTCCTTAGTTGTTGTAGTATCGTGATCTGTATTTACAGTAGGTGCAATTGAAGTTAGCGGAACGCTGATGTTAATAGTAGGAATATTTATTTCACCGGTCTGAACAATGGAAGCATCATCCGAAGCACATCCGAGAGCTGATGCTTCCGGAATATCTGCAGCATCGGCAGATACCTGCTCTGTTGTATTTCCTATTGTTATCTCTGCATCTTTACAAAGAGACTTGATATCCTGAAGATTCGGATCAAACTGACCGCTTACTTCAAATTTGTCATATATCTCGCCTAACTGAGGAGTATATCCGACTATTGAAGAAGTTCCGTCACCGTTTTTGATAATTGACTGAACCTTTACAGCCTGTCCTGCTCTGTGTTCTTCAGTTGGAGGAAGGATAAATATGCTTCCTGTCTTGAGCTGCTCAGCCTGAGCATCCGGCATTACTACGCCTATAGAAGCCGCACCCTCTGTAACCTTGAACATATCAGCAGAACAATCCTTAAAATCAATAAGATTGTCCATATACTGAATATCTTCATGCTGCTCAACATCTCTGTACATCCAGTCATGCTGTGCATTGTCAAGTGCTTCTGCTGCACTTGCAGGATCGGTAAGATCTGAATCAGGTCCTATGATTCCGTTTTCCACAGCAGCTGCAACTATTTCCTCATTTGTGGCATTCTTATCAACGATTCCTGAAGCTCTTGCCACAGTACTTGTTGCGAACATATTGCTGAGAGGGGCTGCAAGATCAACTTCTTCGTTTTCTCCGACAAAACCGTATCTTTTGGCCACATCAAGGTCTGATTCTCCGTCTTCACCCTGAGTACCAAAAGCGTCGTTGACCATTGCAAGCCACTCTTCATTGGTAACTACTCCGTCATCCATCGGATCAACCTGAATGTTTCCGACATTCGGGTCTTCAGGATTAAAAAATTCCCTCAGGCTGCATCCTGATGTTGACAATACAAACGTTGCTGCCAGAACAGCAGACGTAGTAAAGCTTATTATACGCTTTGAAATGCTCATATACAGATCTCCCTTCGCATTTTATTCAAGAAGTATTGTCATTCAAAAATCGTTGGTTCTATCTGATAATTTTTCAAAAAAAGAGAGTGCATCTTCAGCATTCTCTGATTTTTTTAATTTTGGTTATCCCTGAGCCGCTTCCTGTTCTGCGGCTTCGGCAGCTTTTCTTGCTTCTTCTTCAAGGCGCCTTGCCTCTTCTTCGGCTCTTCGGATCTGTTCCTCATAATTTGCTACGACCTGTTCCAGAAAGCGCTTATATGATTTCATGATCTCATACATTTTTTCAAATCTGTATCTTACACTTTCAACATTTGTAAGAAATGAATTCATGTCCTCACCGATCCAGCATGTTGTCAGGTCATTTCTGATAACATTGTACATTGAGGAATATACTGACTGATACTGTTCAGCTATCAGATCGATCCTTCTAATACTGTATCTGAGTTCCTCAAGATCAGCTCTTGTAACGTTCATAATAACACTTCCCTCGACTTATAATTCATTTTCAAAAACAAATCCTGTTTGTCAGAAAACAGGATTTGTTTCTATAGATCGTAATATTAATTATTAATTTATCAGATTGTACGCTTGAGATTTGATGCGTTGTTCTTAAGAGCTGCGTCAAGAGCGTCTCTTGCGTCTGCTACGTTTGTGTTGAGGTGATTTACAACCTTTACATTGTAGTTATGGAATTTTGTGAATGAAGGCTTGAGCATTTCGAAAGCTTCCTTCATTTCTTCTGAAGCTTCTGATTCCCAGTAACCTTCAACTCTTCTCATTTCACTTTCGAACTGTGTTAAAAGCTCCATGATCTCTGAATCATATTTAGAAATTTTCTGAGCACAGTTTCTGATTTCGTTTGAATTTAAAAAGATTTTCTCTGTAGCCATATCTAACACCTCTCAATTATTCAAATTTGATTCCTGCAGCTGCTGATTTTAATTCCTGTTCCTGGCTGTCATATGCAGTAGCTATGTTTGTGATCTGTTCGCTGTATTCGTTCATTAATTCATGCAGCTTGTTGAATGCCGGCTTGATCTCTTCGATAGCAGCCTTGAAAGCATCAACGCCTGAGCCCTGCCATACATCTGAAAGATCACCGTTTACTAAAGTAACGATTGCCTCATAGTTTTTAAAAATGTCTGTTGAAAGATTGCTGATTGTTGAAGCGGACTTTCTTAATTCATCAGTACCGCCGGTAAGATGTCTGATTGTTCCCATGGTGTATTCCTCCTAAAAATTTAAAATATTGACTCAAAACCCGTTATATTTGGTTTTGTTCTTTTCTATGGTTCTATTATAGCATATTTGTTTTTTGACCATATTAAAAAACACCACTCTTAATATTTTAGCTATTTTAGGATTTTACATACATCTTAAACAACATAAACATGTGCTTTGAAAAAAATTATGCTGTTTTTCACCACCCCTCATGCTGAGTGTGCCCCCCCCTCATGCTGAGCGTACCCCCCCTTTTTTTACATATATATGCTCATTTATATGCATTAAAGCTGCTTTAATACCTGGGAAAAAACATACATAACAATGACCAGACAAGCCTGATACTGTATTCCGGCTGTCTGGTCATAACAGACCCCATAACCCAAATTAAAATCTGCGGATCTTTTTATTCAAAGCTCTGCTTTTAACAAGCAGAGGCGATTCGTAGAATCGGTTCCCGCTCAGTCGGAGATTGTACTCCGACTGTTTGGTCAGATAGAACCCGCCGCCTGCAGAGGCGGGGATATCCTCTGTGTTGTTATATTACTATTGTATCTTAATAAATGATGATAATAAAAAACGAATTCCGAATAAAAACAATACACTATAAAAAACTCCGAACATAAAAAATACAGATAATGTATTTTTGGTATTTACTAATAGTAACAAAACAGACATATAAGGAAATCCAAACAAGCCATTTGCAAATAAAAATGGTTTGAAAGTGCAGAATACAGGTATAAAGAATATCAAAAAAAGTATAATAAAAAATAATCCTATAAAAATATTTAAAATTGATTTTTTATCAAAATAAAATGCAATGAAATGTCCTGGTTCTGATTTGGTACATATTTGTCCGTCTGAGCCATTATAATCTTCTGATGTTATCATATATATTTCCGGATAAGACAAATCAACAAATACCTTGACACTTGCTCCGGGATAATACGGAATGTCTTTCTCTTCGTTATACTCTTCAGATTTAAAATAAAAATACTTTCCATCCCCGGTATCATATCTGAAAACTGCATAACATATATTTTCTTCCAAACCATCTTTATCAATATAACCGGAATATTTTACAGAATCAAATTCTGCATATATATACTGGTTTCTTTTAACAAGCTCCTTTATGCTTATTCTTTTAAGTATTTTTATTCCATAAATCACAGAATACAATCCGCCAAGACCCAATAATAATATTAACGGATATCCGCTATATGCCATCACTATCGCAAATAATATAAAAAATATTCCGGCACAGATAAAACCTGATGCTTCGTTTAGCTCTGTTGTCGGTTTGTTTCCTCTCATAATTGCATTTCCTTTCTTTTTTCTCAATAAATACTGCAATCAAATAATAAGTTATTTAATAATTATTTTCATAAACACAATACTATTTTTTTATTAATTCTTTGACTCCTTTTACTATCTGTACTGCTCCTACTGCAATAAAAGTTCCGAAGAACAGTAATAGAATCAATAAAACAGGAACAGTAGTTTTAGCAGAAGATAATATGAATACAGCAAAAAACATAGGAACTATAACAAATAAAGCACCGCCTGCAATTGTCGAAACTGACTGTAATTTATCCATAAACCCGTTATTCTTTTCCTGTTCAACATACCTCGGATCATCTGAATGAAGCGTATCATTCAAAGAAACCATATATACCGAAGGATTTGACATATCTACAAATACCTTGGCACTGTCCCCGGGTTTAAACGGAACCATTTTTCTGCCGGAATACTCTTCAGACTCGAAGAAAACAGGTCCGCCCATCGGTGTATTATATCTGAAAAGAGCATAATAGGTATAATAACTTGAATCTTCATCTGAATGATATACTTCTTTAACAGAATCAAATTCAGCATAAATGTATTCGTTTCTGTAAATAAGTTCATTTACGATTCTGCCTTTTTTTATTTCCTTTATTATAAATGCTATTCCGCCGGCAAAAACTCCTGCTCCGATAATTACAAATATAAATATCATTGGAGAAACATTTCTGTCAGCTATCGACAACAGCAACGGAACACCTCCGAAAACCACTCCAAACAATATCAAAAAAATTCCTGTGAATACCTTTGATTTGTACTTTTCTTTTTTCATAACTGTCTTTCCTTTCTTTTTCTCTTTTGTTTTCTGTCTTCTTAAAAATACACTTGTATTTTTAATGCCATTATACTACATTTGAAAACAAAAAGCAATAGTTTTTGTTATTTTTTTAATAAAAAGCAAATACCTGGTTACTATTCACGGCCTATTTTTTCCATAAATAAAAAAGAGCGACAAACATCAGAATTTCGATGTTTGTCGCTCTTAGTATTTCATTTTATTATTCCATTATTTGGCCGTGAATAGTAACGATACCCATGCTGCTTCCTTGTCTTCTCAGCCTTAGTAAGCATTTCTATGAATTAAAACAGGTCTTCCGACAAAATCAGAAGACCTGTTTGTTTTGATATTAATATCCTTTACACAGTACTTTCCTCACCTTTTGGGAGCTCTGCATTTTCATCGTTGATTTAAGATCTGTACAGATTATAATAATAATAGTTATCATCATCTTCAAATTTGATCGCAACTACTCTTTTCGGATCGAAACCTGATACTCTGTATGCTTTAGCTTTGCAGCGGTACTTTTCTTCCAGCGGCGGATCACCTCTGCCTGTCATTGAAGCATCCGAAAGATACTCTCCTATTAAAGAAGCATCGATCAGATAACCGGAATATATATATTTTAAATACGGCTCATCCGGTTTTGCCATATTGTATTTCTGAGCTGTATTTCTTTCATCCCACGGAAGTACGGTTTCTGAATTTCCTGATGTGTCCGGAACGATCAATAGTTTGGCGTTTGTATATGATGATGATATATTGCCGCCTGTTGCTCTGAAATCGACTGAACCATCTTTTTTTGAAGATTCAGAATCATTATTTTCTTCAAAATTGTTTTCTTCATTACCGTCCGGAGCACTTTCCTTTGTAATATCATTTTCTGAAGTCTCAGATATGGACGAGGATTCATAGGAAGAAGATTCATGTTTAACAGCAGAAGTAACAGATTCAGATCCCTGCTCTTTACTTTCTGCAGGCTGCGTTGTTATTTCTTCCGCAGCCGTTAAGGTGACAGTTTCTTTTTCAGACACCGTATTATTTATTGTACTCAGTACCGTTTCTTTGACAGTATCCGATTCTTTTAAAGAGCTTTCCGAAACAGTAACTGTGGTAACCGCTGCCGGCGATGTCTGCAGATGATCCTTCACAGTTACTTCGGTTTCCTTCGTTATTTGATTTTGAGATGTCACGGGGGTCACAGCTTCACTGTTCGAAGTTACTATTTCGACAAGCTGACGTTCTTCCGTACTCTTTTTCGCTTCCGGAATGATATCAGCTTTTTTCAGTGAATAAACTGCAACAAAAACTGTCAGGCATGCAGCAGGAACTGCAGCCATGCATTTTTTAACAGCGATCAGTCTTTTTCGTTTCTTTTCTTCATACTCATCGCGTGCTTTTAAAATATTATAAGTCATGTCCTTATAATCTCTATATTTCTTCATACGCAACGCCTTCACTTTCCAGTTCTGATCTCAGCATTTTTTTTGCATTAAAAAGAAGATTGTCTATCTGTTTTCTGGATTTTTTCATTACTTCTGCTGCTTCATTATAACTAAATCCTTCAAAAACAGTTAGATATATAGCCTGTTGATATTCAGTCTTCATTTTTCGCATAATTCTGCGAATTGTGATTTTCTGTTCCTCTTTCAGATAATCTTTTTCAAGATCACTTTCAGCAGCTAATTTTTCGCATTCATCTATCAGCTCGTAATTATTTTTCTTATTTTTTCTCAAATAATATAAAGCCATATTTCTTCCTATTTTATACAGCCAGGTCTTGAATGTACTATCTCCTCTGAATGCAGGTTTTTTGGTAACCAGCCTGATAAATGTATCCTGAACACAGTCTTCTGCTGCGCTGAAATCATTTAAAATGCTGTTCAGATATAATACAAGACCATCCTTATAATCACGAACAAGTTCTTCTATACCAAAATCATCGCCCTCAAGAAAACGGCGGTAGCTACTTGCACCGTTATCCATCCAATCCCCCTTTGCCTAAAAGATGCTTTGTTCTGTTATCTTATTGTTTTATCACTTATTAGATGCTTTTTTTGATCGGAAATCCTAAGTAAAAATAAGAATTTTTTTCTTTATTAATATTAATCGTCATTTTATTTTTGTTATCTATTAAAATATTTAAATCAATATTTTAATAAGCGTACTGAAAACACAGACAGCCCTTCTGAAAAGGATCAGAAAGGCTGTCGTGTTTTTGGAGTTTGTAAAGGTGAAGTGTGCAAAAAATTATAGTTTAATTATTATTCATATCAAGTATATTCTGAATCAGAATGATCATATCTGAAATATTTACATTACCGTCTTCATTGGTATCTGCATTGTTAATTTCAGCGGATGTTCCGAGGAGGTATTTTCTGATTCTCATAACATCCATAATATTTAATGTACCGTCATTATTTGTATCGCCGGTCTTTACTGATTTTAATACTGCTTCGTCGTCTTTTATAATTGCATATGCTCTGTTAAGAGACATAAGTTTTGTCATTGTCTTCGGGACTGCATTTTTGTCAACTGTGATATATCCCGGAGTAAACTCTGTTTTCATCCACTGAACATTTGATGCATTTATACAGCATGCACCTGTTTGCTGTCCTTCCGGAACAGAAAGGCTGACTTCATATTTGCCGTCAGGTGCATTTTCCTTTATTTTGAAAGCAAGTCTGATCACATCTTCATTGCACAGTTCAATGTTCTCTGTTTTGTTATTTGTAATAAGGAAAACACTTCTGTTGTCGCTTACAAGAAAATCAACATCATCGCCAAGTTTTTTCTCAAGTGACACACTGACAAGTTCAAAAACATCATGGTCATAATTGATATTTGAAATAAGAGAAGCAAAACCTGTATTCTGACCGAGAGTGATATCAACATAGGTCGTTTTGCCCGGTGATGTCACTGCATCTGTAAGTCCGAACTGAAGACATCCGTTGAAATCATGCTGAAACTCTCCGGAATTTATAAGTCCGCACTCTCCGGTTTTCTCATATATTTCTGTTCTGAGTCTGATAATATCCATCTGCGTTGTATTGTATACATCGTCAAACACCAGATCAAAGTAACCGGATGCATTATCTGTGTAATGCTGGCATGGATACGCCTTCGCATTCACACCGGAGCTCTTTACTATTTCCATTATCTCAGCCTGCCTGATTTCAGGATTTCCTGTTTCACGGCTGCGATGAGATTTTTAAGATTCAACGATAAACAACACAGAGGCGATTCGCGTAGAATCGCCTCTGTGTTGTTATAAGGGGTCTGCTTCGATTCCGTTTGCCGTAAGAACCTTTTCTATCTGTTTGTACTTACCGGACATAACCGTCATCTTTTTCAGATTCTTAAACTGTGCCAGATCTTCAGGCGTAATTTTCTTTAAATCAAAGTATTCATCCTCACCATCCCAATCCGGAATAATCTGCTGATAAACATCAGATCCACCATCCATATGGATTTCTTCGATTTCATCTGCCAGTCTTAACGGGATCTCAAGTTTTTTAAACCAGGCGATCACCTCTCTGATTGGCTCACCGCTTTCAGAAAGCACATCGATCTCACGTTTCGGATACTCATCGGCAAATTCGTATACATCAAATTTGGGTAAAAGTAATTCTTTTTCATACATGAGCTGCTGAACGACTGCAAGTTTGAAATTAAAATCCGTAAAGTTAAGTATAGGTTCATTGGCCGGTGTAAAATCGTACTTTACAAGCTTTCTTGGCTTTCGATAAATAATCTCTACAACCCCGTCAAGCCTTTTCATCATTTCCCAATACTCATCGCTCTCTGTGTAGTCCTCGATAAAATCTGTCATCAGTTCAAAAACACCATGTTTTAAAGAAGGACCGTACTCTTTTTTCCATTTGCAATCTCTGTAATACTTTTTCCCAACCATAAGCCTGCCTTCAAAGCGAGTGTTCAAATACTTATAATGACAGCCGATTTCATTCATATTCACCATAAAATTATTATAGTTTTTTTGATCATTGCTTAAGAAGCCCGCCACACCATATTTTTTCCAAACATACACATATTTGGGCTCTTCTTCATTTAAAATCATCTGGTCTTTTTTTACAGGTTCACCTAATATACGATCTACTTCACTTTTTTCAAAAGGTGGATATAATGTGTTCTCACCAAATTGAATAGAATCTTTATTTACAATTATTTTATCCATTTTATATTCCTCTCATTTCACAGTATTATGTAACAGATCCTTTTACTCCCCAAAAAGGATACAACTTTTTCAAGGAATCAGCGTTTCTATATTCTAATTATTAAGTATACCATATTTTACAATTTTATTCAACATAAATCACCGGTTCATTAGGATAAACGCATCAATTTCAAAAGAAAAACCACCAAATTTCGGAAACCTATTGAAATTTGATTATTTTTATGGTATAATGTATTACATAGTATGTAATACATCGCGGTGAAAGGAGCTTATAATCATGGATTATGAAG
>JAZUJY010000313.1:0-3120 GCA_045643005.1 Oscillospiraceae bacterium
TTGCAGTTACAACGTGAGGAAAACAAACTGGAACGAAAGGTAATTAGCCAAGAAATGAAAGAGGCTGAAAAACAACGCCAGTTTGAACTTAAACAGCAGAAACGAAAGAAAAAGCACAGAGGCAGATAACCAATGTGCAAGTGTGCCTTATGGAATATCTGGCATTCTGTAAGGCACATTTTATTAATCTATGAAAAAGATGTAAGGTATATAGAGATTTATGGAGAAATGTTATGCTTAGATTGAGACCTTTTCGCATGCCTGATGCGAAGACGATTATTAATTGGACAAGTGAACCGGAAGAATTTTATAAATGGTCCGCAGGAATTATGGGTGATTATCCTGTTTCTGAAAAGAGACTGCTTGAAGCAGTTTCTGCGAGAGAGGATAATCCATGATATTTTCCTCTTGTAGCTTTTGATGAAAACGATCTGGTTGGTTTCTTTACTGTCAGGACCCCCGGAGAGGATGATAGAAAGGTACGATTCGGATATGTTATTGTTAATCCGGCGAAAAGAGGGCAGGGCTACGGTAAGAAGATGCTTTCTCTCGGACTGAAATTCTTGTTTGAAATATATGGTGCAAATGAGGTTAGTCTTGGGGTATTTGATAATAATGCATTTGCGAGAAAATGTTATAAAAGTGTCGGGTTTAAAGAAAATGTAGTAACTCTTGGATTTGCGGGCTTTGATAGAGATTGTCCTTTCAAGTGATGGTGGTATGTTGAGTGCATATCCAATAAAATAAAAAGAATGAAGGAAATATTGTTATGGATATAATTAAAAAATTTTTACAAGCAGAAATTAATTCTAAGGAATATTTTGATACTATAATTAGTTTTATTAATTCATATGAAATACGTAAAGGTGAATTCGAAGGGAATGAATACATTATAATGAAGCTGGATAGGGATAATTTTATAGTTTTTCCTGAATATGATGATGGCGAAGATGGGGTTCAAATACCATTTTGCCAATCAATTTACAAAAATGAGTTAATTAAAGAAATTGAAACATATGCTAAATTGAAAGGTATAAATTGAGACGTTTTCAGATACAAATTTGTCGCAAAAAGTGGTAAAGTGTTACTCTGGATTTATCAGTATAGTCTTATCTAATTAGTCCTACAAAAATAGAAGCATGTAAAAACGATATGGTAGAAAGTTCATCTGAATATAACAACACAGAGGATATCCCCCGCCTCTGCAGGCGGCGGGTTCTATCTTTCCGTTCAGTCGGAGTACAATCTCCGACTGTTTGGTCAGCGATTCTACGAATCGCCTCTGCTTGTTAAAAGCAGAGCTTTGAAACAAGTCTATTATCCTGTGAAGTGTTGTCTGTCAAGTAGACAGCAAAAAAATTCTAAATATTTACAATACAGCATTTACACAAAAGTAAGTGCTGTATTTTTTAGTACGTCATGCCGACACGCTAAAAAAGCACCTCAGATGAGATGCTCTTTAAAATATTAACGTAAAGAAAAATCACTTAAGCTTTCTTTGAAATTTTCTGCTCCTGTCAGCTGTACCATCGGTTAGCGGCATCATTTTTGTGACATTTTTATTCAAATGAAATGCCTTGTTTTAAAATTGTAATCAATTCCCTCTTTCCGCAGAGAAAACGGACAACATACACAATGCCTTCAAGTTCATCAATCGTATAGAAGGCGAGATAGTTATTAATAACAACGAAACGTATCTCCCATGCTTTAAGGACCGGGTCATCAACAATGGCGTGAATTTCAGGGTTAGTCTCAAGAGTGGAAATCCTGCTCTCCACAAGTTCAAGCAGATGGTCTGCGGCTGAAGGATTTTTAAGAATATATTCAATGTAGTCGGCAGCATCATTCAAATCCTGCTCGGCTATCCTTGTGATATGTATCCGGTAGGTCATCTATTTCTCCTGTTTCTGATATCTTTCATTGCTTCGGAGAATGATCGTGTGTTATCTTCCTTAATATCCTGTAAACCTTTTTCAAGACTGGTATAAAGCTCAAATCGAGCGACCATCTGTTCGTAGGCTTCAATACTCATGACTGCGAGATCGCCTTTTCCATTTTTTGTGATGAAAACAGGCTCATTATAGGTATGACACAAGGTAGAAATACCGTTGTAGTCATTTCTGAGTTCCGCACTTGATTTGATTGTTGGCATAATAGCACCTCCTTTTATATAACATTATTATACACGAATTCGGCTATTAAATCAAGAGAAAATGACGATATTCTGAACCCATCGTGTTGAAAGGTAGTGAATCACTACTACACATTTTGGTATTTTCGATTCATTAAAAAAATTTCAGATTTTTGTCTTGACAAAGGGGGCCATTATAAAGTATTATCTAATGAAGAAGATGAATAATGTTGTTATAATGGAGTTTTTTATTATGAAAGGAAAAATTGCCTATTTCATTATTATAATATTGGTTGCAGCTGTTATTATATTTGAAGCATTTTGTCCATCTGATATATCATCAAGATATTCAAAGGACGCTATTATTGATAATGCGGATACATATACAGCATTTGCCGATTATTGTTATCAGTGTTATAAATCAGATTCTATAACAAATGAGTGTATTGTATATTCTTATAATGATCAAAATAATGAATTATATTCTTTTTCGAAAGATAAACATCATATGTTAAACGGTGGCCAAATAAAATTATTAAATACTATTCAATCTACATTTTATATAGGAGAAAAAAATTTTGATCATATTCGTGTAATAGATAACTTTGTTGTACTAATGGTATATGAAGATAGGGGGACTGTTATATATTCTGTTGATGGTTCAAAACCTAAATTTTATTTGCCTGATGAACAAGACAAATGTAGAGTTTATGTAGAAAAAATAACGAATAATTGGTATTTTGCTTCCCCATACAATATTTTTTAACCTCGTTTTATTAGAGAGTTTTTGCCCCAAAACAAAGGCTCTTTATTTTTATAACAACACAGAGGATATCCCCCGCCTCTGTAGGCCAATGTCATCAACTTAAGAAATTAGATATAAAAAAGCAACATAAAATTTGCAAATTTTGTTAATTGATGAAACGATAAATTCCCCAAAATGAGAAAGTAAAATCTCATCCTTCAATAAAGTTTGCTCAAAATCAACG
>JAZUJY010000314.1:0-5328 GCA_045643005.1 Oscillospiraceae bacterium
CGGCAATAATGTTAAACTCAGTACTCACAGTAAAAGAAATAGCCAACCTCGGATATGTATCCATGGTTGACTATTTCATGAAAGTTCATGTAAACTAAAGAACCGCCGTGTACCGAACGGTACGCACGGTGGTGTGAGAGGGGTCGGCTAGTCAAATAATGGTTAGCCTCCTACTCGATTTCAATTGTTACGAGTTTCATTACCTGTGGAGTTAATGGTCTGTCATTGTAGTCAGTTTTTGTTTCTGCAATTTCATCAACAACATCCATGCCTTCAATTACTTTTCCGAATGCTGCATATTCACCGTCAAGATGTGGTGCATCATCGTGCATAATAAAGAACTGTGATCCTGCACTGTCCGGTCTCATTGATCTTGCCATTGAGATAACGCCTCTTGTATGTTTAAGATCATTCTTTACACCGTTCTTTGCAAATTCGCCTTTGATGTTCCATCCCGGACCACCCATACCTGTTCCTTCAGGGCATCCTCCCTGAATCATGAAGCCCGGTATTACTCTGTGAAAGATAAGTCCGTTATAAAAACCCTGTTTTACAAGCTTTTCAAAGTTTTCAACAGTTATTGGAGCAATATCAGGATAAAGTTCGATCTTTATCTGTTTTCCATTTTCCATTGTGATTACTACCATTTTAATTCTCCGTTTTCTCCGCAAATTAATATTGTAATTCTGACTTTTTCTGCGGTTGTTTTGTCAGATGTATCAATATCTATTATATATTATTTTTTAAAAAAAAGCAATGATAAAAAAATCTTCAAAAATGTTCCACGTGGAACATTTTTGAAGATGTAAAGATCAAATCAGTTATATTTCAATATATCCGAAAGTTGTCTCAGTAATAATCTCATTATCAAAATATCCGTTTGTACCTAAAAGTGCTGTTTCAATCATATTGTGAAGCTCGTCAAAATCGCGTGTGAGTTTTCCGGGAGTAAAAAATCCGCTGATTTCCCAGTTTAATCTGCATCCGTTATCAACAGCTGTTTTTTCTCTGAATGCTTCAACCTGCATATATACATCATCAGCTATAAATCCGAAAAGCATCGGATCTGATTCCATTTTGCTGCCGGTGCCGCCGAGGTAGAAAAGAAAAGTTTTTCTGTCTGATGCGACAAGCTTGTCGGTAATAACTTTTCCGATATTAAACTGGTTGATATATTCTGTTTCTTCATTATCAGGTATTGTTTTTACAAATTTCATGGAACCACCTCATTAAATAATAACCAAATCATATTGAATACAATGTGTTAATATCTTTTTGTTATTATCATTATAGCACTTAAAGAAGGATAAGTCAATAATATTTGATAAGGTTCTATGTTTTTAATAAAATGATATTATCAAATAAGTGATATCATATCATTATTGCCTATTTAAACGATTATATATTGACAAATGAAACAGAAATATGATATTATTAGTATGATAATATCATTGGAGGCAAAAATATGAATTATGATATAACCAAATATGACCGACCTTCGGTTGCTGCAGATATAGTTGTGTTTACAACCCGTAGAAATGAAGTTGAAAGCTACAGACATTTATCAGAACAGAAACTGTCAGTACTGCTTGTTAAGCGAAATGAAGAGCCATATGACGGAGTTATGTCACTTCCGGGAGGTTTTTGCTGCAGAGAAGAGACCATTGAAGAAACCGCAGGGAGAAAGCTGAAAGAAAAAACCGGTATTTCCAATCTTCCCCTTTCACTTTTATGTAATTTATCAAAATACGGTCGTGATCCGAGAGGATGGATCATATCATGCTGTTACTGGACTCTTATTGAATATAATCGTTCAAAAATTGAAAATATTGCTGACTGGTATGATGTGGATCTTACATGCAAAGAAGACGGATTATATACTCTTGTTCTGACAAATGACAACGGTGAGGTACTTAAATCTGATGTTTATATTAAGGACAGCCGTGAGTTGTACAACCAGTCATCTGAATCTGAGATACTTGAAAACGGAGGACTTGCTTTTGATCACGCTGAAATAATCGTAAGAGCAGTTCTTCAGCTTCGTGCAAGCCTTGAAAAGCCGTATGCGGCTTTCAGAATGCTTCCTGAGCATTTTACACTTACTGAGCTTCAGCAGGTATATGAGGTCATTCTTGATAAAAAACTGCTGATGGCTAACTTCAGAAGAAAAACAGCAGCTTATGTAGAAGAAACCGGAGAAACGGAAACCGGTGCCGGTCACAGACCGTCAAAGCTGTTTAAAGCAAAGAAAAAGCATGAGTTATCAGATGTATGATATGATAAAATAAAATAAGAAAAAAGTCCGCTGTTATTTTTTACAGCGGACTTTTTCAGTTGTATATTAATAATATTAATAAGCTTTACCCCAGTAAACAAGATGTTTTGCAGGTTTTCCGCAGCATACGCATACGTCTGAAACGGTTTCCTGTTTGATAGGAATACATCTTGAACCAACACCGGTTTTTTCCTTAACCATGTCTTCGCATGCTTCTTCACCGCACCACATAGCTTTTACAAAACCGTCTCCTTTTTCTTCAAGGACATTTACGATCTCATCCATTGTCTTGCATGCATATGTTCTGCGTTCTCTGTTTTCAAGAGCTTTGGCATAAAGTCCGTCATGGACTTCAGTAAGCTTGCTGTTTACTGCATTAACAAGATCATCAAGGCTGACAGTGGTTTTTTCGTTGTTGTGTCTTGTTACAAGAACGCACTGATTGTTTTCAATGTCCTTCGGACCGATCTCAAGTCTTACAGGAACACCCTTCATTTCGTACTCAGCAAATTTCCATCCTGCTGAATTGTCAGAATCATCAAGCTTAACTCTTATTCCTGATGCTTTAAGTTTGTCAGCAAGTTCGTTTGCTTTTTCAAGAACGCCTTCCTTATGCATAGCAACAGGGATAATTGCTATCTGTACAGGAGCGACTGCAGGTGGAAGAACAAGACCGTTGTCATCGCCGTGTGTCATAATAATAGCACCGATAAGACGTGTGGTAACACCCCATGATGTCTGATGAGGGTTGACCTTTTTATTTTCCTTGTCTGTATATTCAATACCAAATGCTTTGGCAAAACCGTCACCAAAATAATGTGATGTACCGGCCTGAAGTGCTTTTCCGTCATGCATAAGAGCTTCTATTGCATAGGTTGATACTGCTCCCGCAAATTTATCACTTTCGGTTTTCTTTCCCTGTATTACAGGCATTGCAAGAGATTTTTCGCAGAACTCTGTATAAACATTGAGCATTTTCTCTGTTTCTTCAATTGCCTCTTCTGCTGTTGCATGAATTGTATGACCTTCCTGCCATAAAAACTCTCTTGAACGAAGGAAAGGTCTGGTAGTTTTCTCCCATCTTACAACACTTACCCACTGGTTGTAAAGCTTAGGGAGATCTCTGTATGAATGTACTATATTAGCATAGTGCTCACAGAAGAGGGTTTCAGAAGTAGGACGAACGCAAAGTCTGTCCTCAAGTTTCTCGTTTCCTCCCATAGTAACCCATGCAACTTCAGGTGCAAATCCTTCAACATGGTCTTTTTCTTTCTGAAGAAGACTTTCAGGAATAAACATAGGCATGCAGACATTTTCATGTCCTGTTGCTTTAAACATTCCGTCAAGTATCTTTTGAATATTTTCCCATATAGCGTATCCGTAAGGACGAATGACCATACAGCCCTTAACGCTTGTATATTCTATAAGCTCGGCTTTCTTTACGATATCTGTATACCATTTTGCGAAGTCCTCATCCATTGAAGTGATGGCTTCGACCATTTTTTTATTATTATTGTTCTTGCCCATTTTCAGATTCCTCGTTTCTATTATTTTTT
This sequence comes from Oscillospiraceae bacterium, assembly GCA_045643005.1. Classification (GTDB taxonomy): domain Bacteria; phylum Bacillota; class Clostridia; order Oscillospirales; family Ruminococcaceae; genus HUN007. The sequence continues at coordinate 3,832 of JAZUJY010000314.1, forward strand.
GTTTTTTCCTCGTGTTCCTTCAGTTCAGGAAAAAAAGTTTTGTCCGCTTTCGGATCATCCGGATGAGGTTCAAACGGACTGCGGACAGAATCGATGCTGCCTGACTTTGCAGGCTTTGTCTGAGTGCTTTTTGAGGCATCTATTTTTGCTGAAATTTTAGGTAATAAAATCAGAAAAACGTAGATAAGTGTCAGAGCAACGATTACTTTTATTATTGTTGAAATTTTAATGGTGATCGCAGCTGTAATAATAATAAACACCTCTGTTCTTCAAAACTCTGCTGTAAAACTACAGTATGATCCGTGAAAAACACCGACATGAATAACTGAAAAATATTCTTGATTTTTTCAGCTTTTTTGTTTTATCTGCAGCTCAAAGCATACATATTTATTATATCATATTATGCTGAAATATCAAGTTGTTTTGCATAAAAAATAAAGCACATCAAAGTATTGATATCAACACTTAGAATATACACAAAAAATAATAAAAATCATGTCTACACTAAGAGCGAATATCATATTATATAACTTTAATGTGCTTTTTACATTTACTCTGAATTAATCAATACTTTTTTATCTTATCCAGCATCTCCTGAGAAACATGAAGATATTTTATTATCATCTCATCAGAAGCACCTTCCGATATCATTGTTCTGACGGATTGTTCAATTCCTTGCTCAATTCCTCGCTCAGTTCCTTGCTCCAGACCTCTGTTAAATCCTTTTTCTTCAGCAACATCTATATAAAATTCAAATAAATTTGCACCCACGTCACTCATCGCCTTTCTGTATTCAGCCGTAAGTTCAATGTCATATTCATTTTCGAGAATTTCCTGTTTTTTATCGTTTTCAAGATCCGGTGCAAACAGAACTGAGAGCATGTTTATAAGTCTGTTATGATTGTTGTCAGAGTCATAGTTCCTGTGAAGACAGATCATAATTACTTCCATAACATCATAGTCGCTGTTCTCGAGTTTAACATTTCCTACCACATTTTCTTCAGTAATGCGATATCTGTTCATCGAATCTTTGTAGTCGTTGGCCGGATTGATGCATATCCATATTGAAATAACCTTTTTGATATCACCGTAGTCAGAACCTTTAAATTCAGTACCGTACTGTGATGATATAAGTCTTGCATCGTAATAAAAACCTCGTTTTACAAGCGGATATCCCGGGTTAAATCTATTCTGAGGCTCAAGGTTTATGATGAATTTTGTAAGAGTGGTTTCATTCGGAAGGTAAGCATAAAAAACAAGATCAAAAAAGACAGTTCCTTCACCGGCGATCGCACTTTCGTTACTTTGACCGTTTATTTTTTCAGGCTTACAGGAACCTTCAGGCCCCCGAAGCTTACGGCTTTCGTCAAAATCTTCCTTCTGAATGTACTTTTCCTTAATATCATTTACATCGATATTTTCAAATTCTTTTACGCATCCCTTTAAAATATGAGCGATGATCGTTCTGTATTTTAAAAGAGTTTTAGCCTGTACATC
>JAZUJY010000315.1:0-6326 GCA_045643005.1 Oscillospiraceae bacterium
TAGTAAACGCCAAAGCAGCATCTTATGAAAATCAATGCAAGCGTGCTCCTATTTCGTGCAAAAGAAAATCGAAAAAAGAGTCTGATTCGATTACTTCAGATTGCACTGTTGAAAAGTAAAGTTAATTAAAAGCGTCTATACTAGGTTATTACAAAGTATATTTTGATGAAAATGGTGAAGCAAAAGAAGATATTTTGGTTCTTGAATAGAATAGGAGATAAAATGAATTATTTAATACAAAATGGAGAATTAATAAAATATTTTGATGATAATACAGATGTTGTTATTATTCCGGATGGAGTAACCGTAATTAAACAAAGAGCATTCTATAATACATTAATCTCTTCTGTTACTTTTCCCGACAGTTTAAAAAAAATAGAATATGGAGCTTTTGAGTGCTGTGAAAATTTGACGGATGTTTTAGGCGGAAGGAATATAGAAATAATAGAAGAATACGCATTTGAAAAAACTCCGTGGCTGGAAAAAAAGAAAAAAGAAGAATGTTTAGTAATTAGTAATAATATTTTGATTAACGGTGAAAAATGCTGTGGAGATATTGTGATCCCTGATGGAGTTAATTATATTGCTGAATCAGCCTTCAGAAAATGTCAGGGTATTACTTCGGTTATTATTCCAAACAGTGTGCAAAGAATAGGAAAAAGAGCTTTTTCCGGTTGTCTGGAATTAAAAGCGGTGACTCTGCCTGATAGCATCACTTATATTTATGAAGATACTTTTGAGTCATGTGAAAAGTTAAAAAAAATAATTATTCCTGAAGGTGTAACTGGAATAGGTTCAGGTGCATTTTATGAATGCACAAATCTTTTAGAAGTCTCTTTTCCTGAAAGTCTGACCATTGTCAATAAGAATGCTTTTGCAAACACAGCCTGGCTAAAGTCGGAATTAAAGAAAGGCATGTTTGTAATAGCGAATAATATTTTACTAAATCACTTTTATTCGTATATCTATAAAGATAAAATAGAAATACCTGAAGGTGTTTGTTGTATTGGTGAAGATGTTTTTTCCGGGTGCGATGAAATTACGTCTGTTACTATCCCTGAAAGCTTAAAAAGAATAGAAGGCAGTGCTTTCCGGGGCTGCTGTGGAATTACTCAACTGACAATTCCGGAAGGTGTAGTATTTATCGGAAAAAATGCATTTAATTATTGTTCGGGAATTAGTGAGCTGATTATTCCGGACAGTGTTAAAGAAATAGAAATCGGTGCATTTACATACTGCACAGGATTAAAAAAAATCACTATTGGAAAAAATGTTACTCGTATTCCTGAAGCAGCATTTAGTGAATGCAATAATCTGGAAACAGTAGCCGGCGGAGAAAATATTGAAGAAATCGGGGAGTGTGCTTTTAGTAATTGTGTTTCCCTTCAAAATATAAATATCGGAAGAAAAGTTGAAAAAATAGGAGAATATGCTTTTTATAACTGCAAGTCACTGAAGGTTTTGAATATTTCAGAAAACATAAAAGATATTGATGCAGGAGCGTTTAAAAATACACCATGGTTTGAATCAGTAAGAAATAACAATACATATGAATTTATAAAAAATCTTTCAGCCGAAGTATATTATCCTGAAAAATCTCCGCTTCAAATCAGTGACATGGAGGACGTAATTGAGGAAAATAATAAGATGAGCGTTCATGCATTATTACAACAGATAGAGATGACTGAAGATTCCAAAGTACTTCATAGACTTATAAAAAATTATGAAGTGAGTGAAAAATATGGGATATTATATAAAGCAATAAATAATAAATGCTGTGAATTAAGCACGGCACTGACGATATTCGGAATAGTTGATGGATATGAATATCTGTTTGATAAAAATATGGAAGCAGAGGACGATGAGGAAAAAGAATGGCTGATATTTGTTAAAGAACTTTATAATAATATAATAAACGGAACTTATAAAGAAGGAAAAATCTTTTATAAGCCGATGATTATGAATTCTCAGCTTTTGCTGTTAAAAAGAACCGCTTGTGATGAAGATTATATATTTTTAATTGAGCATGGATGTGAATCATGAATTTATTATTCTGATCCGGTACAGAATAGTATCAGATCAGAATATTGTTGATGTATTATCAGCAGAGCTTTGAATGAAGAAATAATGAAGATGGATACAACGAATGCATTTAAAATATTGTATCATGAAGCATATCCTGATGGAAGTACAAAAAAATATCGATAACATGTATTGGATATCAACATCGAGTGGCTCTGATGATGAAAAATATCTTTATTTCCAGGACAATGAATTAAAGTCTTCTCAGATCAGTGCTATAGTTGGCGGAAACGACACAGAACCGAATTACAAGGATGGACGTTTTACAAAAACACTGTACCTCTCATTTAAACCTGAAAGACCAAAATCAGTTGAAAACTACAATATATTCGAACCGGAAGAGGACAAGTTTAATAGTGAAATTAATTCTGGCGCTTTTTTGAAGTGGATGATGACGAAAAAAATGTTTTGATCGTAAACGGTAATTCAGTAATATACTCTGATTATCAGAATGGATTGGAGAATGATAATGAACAGTGATTTGAAAAATATTTCAATGACAGGAAGAATGGCATATGTAATAATGTGCGTAGAAAAATATTGCATATTCCGATATCCAAATAAAAAATGGACAATATTGTCAGAAAAGATGTGGAAAGCTACAAGTCAAAACTGGGGTGACTGGCCGGATGAATACTGTGAGGTAATTCCGGATTATCTGTTGAATACTGATTATAACAAAGAAAATTATGAATTTATTTCAGAAAGAGAATATTGTGAATTAATGGATCTTTATAAAGACATTACAACCGGAAACGAAGAAGATATATCCGATGAAGTTAATTATATGATAAATAAGCCGTATGAAATGGCTATGGTATATGAAGGAACAGGAATCGGAGACGGTGAGGATTCTTTCAGAATAATAGAGAATACAGAAAAAATATTATTAAATAACAATATTGAACTGCCTGATTTCAGTTGTTTAAAATTTTCATCTGTATTGATAAAAAACGGATGGGGAGAGCCATTTGAAGGAGAAAAATTTTCAATTATTATTTGATGAAATTGAGATTTAGTTCGATAATTAAAAAAAGAAGTTAAGTACGGAAGAATATCACACGGAAATAAAATATCCGCACTCCTTGCAGCACTCAATACTGTCGGTGCCGTCAGCACAGACAAAGTAAATACCTGTTATTGAATAATTGGTAAAGGAGAAAAATTGAAATATATTAGGAATATGATAAGGAAATTGAAAAATGATTTTTGATATGATATTAAATACAAAAGATGAACTTACAGAGAGTACTGTTTTTAAGAAAAAGAAATATTCAGAGGATGATTATGAATCCGTGATAGCTGATATTTGTTTTATATTTCAGAAATCCGGAAAAGTTGATTTTTCAATAGAAGGTTTTAATGATTTCAAAAATTTGAGCTGTGACTGTGATTTGATGTGTTTGATGGAAGTAATGCCGTCAGTACTATTAAAAATAAGTAACGATAATTATAATTTCAATATTTTATTTTATGAGCAGGGTACAGAAAGAGATTTGAGATTTAGTTCGGTATCCAAAAATGAAGTTAAGATAGAGTGTTATGATTTATTCGGAAAACCATCAGGGTCAGAGGCTGTAATTATAAATGCTGAAAGGTTAAAACAGATATTTGTGAATTTCAATTCAAAATTTGTAAAAATCGGCAGTATACTTTGCCCCTATCTTATGGAAAACTTAATTTGAAAACTCATGCCATAGGTTTATGAAAAAAGAGATATAATAAGTATTTGAAAGGTTCAAAGCTCTGCTTTTAACAAGCAGAGGCGATTCGCAGAATCGGTTCATGCTCCGTTGGCGATTGTACTCCGACTGAGCGGGAAGATAGAACCCGCCGCCTGCAGAGGCAGGGGATATCCTCTGTGTTGTTATATACGTATTATCAAAAAAATGAATCTCATCGAGTTTTTTAATTATCCGGTTATTCAGATATTTCCGATCAGATTAATTTTATTCCAGCGAATAAGTATTTTTTAATTCGTTTATATATTTTGAAATTTCTGACATTAATTCGGTGGAATTATTCTGATTTCTTTCAAATGTAAGTTCATTTCCGCTTTCATCTGTTACGGTAACAGTATAGTAAATCGCATCATAACGGGCTTTGACGGAATAATAGTTAGGAGATTTATCCAAAAACGGTGAATAATCCAATGACATAAAATCGTTGTATTCCTTCTCTGTAATATCTATGATATCAGTGCAGCCGTTTAAAGTGTATGAAAGCTTATATTCGCCGTCATTCTCATAAATACTGTAGAGATTATTATTTCCTGCATATCCGCCTGTTTCTTTAATATCCACTTTTACCGGATCGCAGACTTCAAAGTCGGGTAGTTGTATGTTGATACAAGAAGTCTGATTTAACATATAAATTAAATCCATAACATCCTGATGATTCAGAATTTCATTTTCATCTCCAAATCCAAACAGTTTTAGTTGATTTGAATTGCCGTTTGAATCTGTATACAGAAGAGTTATATTGGTTTGTTCAAACGGCTCATCTCCATCATAATCACCGTTTTTCTTAAAACTTCTCATGGAACAAAAGCTGTAATCAGATGGTTTTGCTGCAATTTTATCTATCAATTTAAAAATTTTATCATTTGTGACATACTGTTCCATTTTTTCGCCATTATTTATAACATCCTCAATTTCTCCCATCGTGTCATATGATTCGCTGATGTAACCCGTACCGTCTGTAGTGACTACATTTTTAAAATTCTTCATACCGCTAATTGTATACATATAACCGTCAATCAGAAGTACAGGCGTTTCAGAAATGGTCTGTATATCAAGGAGTTCCGTTTTCAAAAGACAAAGGTCAAGTATATTTACAGTTCCGTCTTTATTGAAATCAGCTTTGTATGTATCACGAATGTTTGCATACGGCACACCCAAAAGAAACTTCTGAAGCAAATTGAGATCCACTGCGTTTAATACGCCGTCAGAATTGATATCACCATTGATTTCATCATTATCAATTATATCATCTTTTTCAGGATCAAATTCCGTATTTACTGAAAAGCTGGTTACTTTAAAGTCAATATCTGACAGATATCCCTCAACAACTAAACCAACAGAATTCAAAACATCTTCGCCTTTTTCAAAATTTCTGACAATATCGTACGGATTATTATCATAAAGTTTTTTTTCAATGGCAAGCTTCTTATATATTTCAAGATGTTTAGAAACAGGAATAGTACGTGAATAATGACCCTCTGAAGCTGTATCAGCCAGATTTTCTTTTTTTATACTGTAAAACTGATATCTGTAAACAGAATAGTCAGTCATAATCGGTGGTCTGTAGGCATAATATATATCATACTCCTCGCCGTCTATTGAAACGGTATCAAGAAATGTTGCCTTTTCATCGCTGTCAGATAATAATTTATCATTTCCCCATGCTTCAGATATATAAAATTCAATATAGTCAGAGTAATCAAAATCTAAAGTTCCTTCGATATAAACATACTGATTTTTAGTATTATCAATGTCCATGTCTATATCAAAACTAACGTTTGTTTCACCATATTCCGTCCATGAATGCTTGCAGTTAAAATCTTTATAAACATCAACAGAACCGTCATTCTCAATTTTGCAGTTCGCATACAGAACACCGTCTTCGTTCTTCAGGCTGTATGTTGAAGGATCAGCAGATCCGGTTCCGGAGATCAAATATGTGTAGTCATAGTCACCATACTTACCGCTATCCTGTTTGTGACTTAATGGTGCTTCATGATAAGCAGACACATTTAAGCACATTGATGACTGCATCATTGAAGCAATCAGAAAGCACTGAACAATTTTTTTAAATATTTTTTTCATTTTATTACCCTCCCGTTAAATAGTTTTAGCAGAAATCATTTTTAAAAATGATTATTTGTATTTATTTATTATAATTATATCATATTACATTACAAAATTCTATGCAAAATTACATAAATTTTTTATAAAATATTTAATCAGAAAAATACATTAAATACGCTTTATTTTACGCCTATTTAATTTCGCTGAATTTGCATTTCTTGCGTATCATGGGTGAAGCAGTTCAAAGCTTTGCTTTTAACAAGCAGAGGCGGGGGATATCTCTTGTGTTGTTATATTTTGTATATGCCGTTCCAAAAACCGCATCTGCACGGACTAAAACCGCACTAAAAACGGCAACAGAACCGCACCTTTTCCGGATGAAAACCGCACTTTAACTTGATATAATACAGATAGCACATTAATTTGTGACTAAAT
>JAZUJY010000316.1:0-25256 GCA_045643005.1 Oscillospiraceae bacterium
GGCTCTTCTGTACCGTTGGTCGAACAAAATATGGTAATTGATATGCATAGATATTTATTCCACGTTCCACTTGACAACGAGCCTCTGTCAATGCGATATTCTGTCAGCGAGGCAGCTGCCGATAAATCTCTGCTGCCTTGCATCCAGCCTATCACATTGACATCTCATTGTAAAGTGGCTTTCGCGGCATAAATACGACTGATGATTATATATGCATCGACCAAGAATGCAGAAGACTCTTTTTTTTAATGCAAATTATTATACAAAATAGAAATGTAGGATTTATGGCATGTTTATATATCATAAATCCTACATTCTTAATTCATTATCAATTTGTAAAAATCAAAGGTAGAGCGCTTAACCTTGATAGGAGTTGTATAATAATAGTACTATTTTTGATATTTGGATTTTAGCAGTATAAATATGAGAAATTAGCAACAAAAGAATCAAATATCAATTATGTTGTCGTTTTTTCCAAATAGTTAGTATTCAGATTCGATGGTGAACGGATTTGTTTTGTCATAGGTTCCAGATATTTGTTTACATTATTCATACCCTGGGTGCGTGGTTCAGAGCTTTTTTTACTTCAATAATACATTCTAATCAATCACTAATAAATAGTTTATTAGTCTATTTCACCAGGAAGATTTAATTCATATATTTCAGTAGTTTTAAATTCTTCAGGTATTTTTATTTCAAGGCGATTATATATTCCTGAGATTATAAAGTATAATGCAGCAAGACTATACCATTCAGGTACAGAATTGACAATACAGCTGCACCATGTATTTAGTGCATCATCATTTACAGGATAGTTCTTTTCTTCGATAAGATCAAACATAACAACACTTACACTAATACTGTCATAATAATAAAGAAGCTGCATCGGATTAAGAGGTGTCGTTGCTTTGCTCAATACTTCCAGAATTTTGTCTGTATATTGAAGGATAATATTCTGCATATCGACCAAAAGCTGTTTTTTCTGGTATGTGAAGAATTCATCTTTATATTCAAGATAAATCGGATATCTGGTTCCATCAGCTTTTTTTACAAATACTGATTCCAGATTATCAGGATATTCTTTTCCACGGTACTTCATTGGATGACGATAGGTTATTTCAAGAACTTCTTCTATCTTTTCCTGAAAGCTATACAGTGTTATATCGTTCATGCTGTTTGTTATAATATCACAGTCATCACATTTTATGACCATTGTATCGCCTTTGTATTCATCTGTTACTTCAACTTCATTAAGAGTATATGTACCTCTTTCGTGTCTTATCGGAATTCTGTATTTTGACATGATTAATTCTCCTTATTTCTCAAAAGCCTCTCTGAAGATCCAGCCTTCTATATTGTTTTCTTCAACAAAATTTTTAAATGTTTCATCTACAAATGTAAGTTCGCTGTAATGTGTAAATTTAAAAACAGATACCAGTTTAACATTTTCTTTTAAAGAAAATTTGTCATCTGCAAGAAATTTAATTACAGATTTCTCCTTATCAAGTCCATCAATTATTTTTTCAAAAAATATAACATAATAAGAATCTTCATTGTTTTTCTCATCATCAATTACAATTACTTCTTTAAAACTTAAATAATCATTGTACTTTGCAGATAAAGAATTCATTGTATCCTTGTCAACGACAAAACTATCAGGTAATCCCCAAAAATATAAAACATTTTTTAATGGAAGATACTTATTTCTATTATCCTGATTAAAACTAACCTCGATTAAATTGTTATCATTTTTCAATTCTCCGTTATAATATTTTCTCATCACTTTAAGTGAATTAGCATTTTCAAGATAACAACTCTTATTATTATTGTAATCAGCAACTACTAAATAGTATTTCATTATTCAACCTCCTTATTATATAATGGCCTCTTTGTCAAGACAAAAATCTGAAATTTTTTTAATGAATCGAAAATACCAAAATGTGGAGTAGTGATTCACTACCTTTCAACAGCTAACTATGCAGCATTCTTAGCTGCTTCATACAGCATAGCAGGATAGTAAAGGGTGACTGGCGGAACATTGCCTATTGCTGAATGACATCTTTCAAAATTATACTTGTGAATATATGCCTTGATGGCTGTTCTGGCTTCTTTGATGTTATTCCATTCAGTGAGATAAGCTTCTTCATACTTGAATGATCTGAACCAACGTTCAATCATGATATTGTCCGCCAATCGACTTTTACCGTCCATGCTCTGTCGAACATTATTTTCTTTCAGAAAATCCTTGTATTTACTGCTTGTGAACTGACTGCCCTGGTCACTATTAATAATCTGTGGCTTGGCTACTTTAAATGCTTTCTCACAGGCTTCGATACATGATCTGGTGTCAAGCGTATCATCAATTGACCATCCGACTATACAACGTGTATGCCAGTCGATGATAGCTGTAAGATAAAGAAATCCTCTGCGTATAGGAATATATGTAATATCAATTGACCATGCCTGATTAGGTGCAGTTATTACGGCATTACGAAGGAGATAAGGCACTACCTGCGCTCTCTTTAAACGCTTTGAAAGATTTGGCTTCGGATAAATTGGATCGATAGCCATTTAAGTCATATATCGTCTTGTTTTCTTTCGACCTATTCTGAATCCTCTTAATCTCAGCTGCGCAGCCATCTGACGTGCTCCCCATGTTGGATTATCCGTATGAAGATGATCTATGATGTTTTTGCATTCTATTTCTTCTTCAGATATTCCTTTAGGTTTGTAGTAGATACTTGTTCGGTTGACATCAAGGAGTTCTGCTCCTACTGATACAGGAAGCTCTTTAGTCTTCGAAAGGTTTGGGAGTATATTTAGTCTCGTATTCAGGTCCGAACAGTTCCTCAGATTTTTTTTGAGCCAATCTACCTGCATAGTAAGTTGTCCTACTTTCTTAGCATATTCAGTTTTTTCTTTTCTTTCAGCTTCAAGCTTTGCCTTGAGCTGATCATCATGTGTACTGTCAAATACAGTTGATGCTTTTTCCAGAAATTCATTTTTCCAGTTCCTTAATAGATTTGGCTGAATTGAATTTTCTGTGGCGATGGTGCTAATGTCTTTTTCGCCTTTAAGAGCTTCAAGCACCTATTTTGTTTTGAATTCTGCGGAAAACGTTCTTCTTTTTTTTGACATTCTTAACGAACCTTCTTTCTTATGTATTAAGTATATCAGATTCATTAAGAATTGTCATCGTTTTTGTCTTAATTCATGGTACCATTATAAAATATCAAAAAATTATGTTTAAGACTTATTTTTTTTCAAAAAGTGTGCTATAATAAAAATATATATAGAAATTTTTTCTGCTTCGATCCGGAGGGGAATATATGGAAAATAACAGCAGGATAAAGCGTGCTGCCAAGAGGGCTATTGATTCTGAACAATTAAATATTGTATATCTGGGCGGAGCTGTCACTGAAGGTTATGTTCCTGGAAAAGGTATAGTGAGAGAAAACTATGTTCAGATGTCGTTTGACCATTTTTGCAAAAAAACAGGAAACGATCACTGTCTGCTAAGCAATCTCGGTTTTTCGGGAGAAGATCCTTTTATGGGACTTTCATTGACTGACAGATACTATAACAAAGAAGAGCCTGATATTGTTTTTCTGGAATTTGCTTTGAGCAGCAATGATGACGATGAGGAAAGCTGCCTTGCATTTGAGGGACTTATCAGAAAATTTTATGATACGAAAAAAAAGACAGCCATAGTAGTTCTGATTTTACCTGACATAAATAAAGAAACGCCTTCATTTATTAAGGAAACAGCTGATTACTATGAACTGTGTGTTATCGATATAGCAGCTGATTACAAGGAAAAGATAAAGAAAAAGCTCATGAAAAAGTCTGATGTTTTTCTTGATTCAGGTTATCCGAGCCTTGACGGACACAAATATTTTGCTAACTGTATAGCTGCTTTTTACAGCCGTGTATGGCGTGACAGGCTTATGAAGGAATCGCCGGCTCCGAAGATGCCGCTGTTTTCAGACATTTACAAGGATTATCGTTTTATTGGATTTAACTGGATACGTGATATTACGATCCAGGGTTTTGATTTTACCGAGAGAAATGAACTGTTTCCGAAGATGCTGACATCAAACGGCGCAGATATGTCGGTTGTGTCATTTACTGTCAGATTTTCCACCCTTTTTCTCATATATGAGGGAAGTGCAAACATAAACTGCGGAGATCTTCAGATATATGTTGACAACAGCTACACTGACAATATTTCCGGATATCAGACCGGCGGATGGGAAAACCCAAAGATCAAAATGATCTGCCGAAATGACAGTGAAGCTTTTCACGACGTAAAAATTGTTATGAAAAACAATGACCGAAAAAGATTTATTAACCTTTTCGGAATAGGTATAATTTAAAAAAATAAAAGGACAGATACTTTAAGGCTTCTGTCCTTTTTCTATTAAATATGAAGAAACTGACCGCAGAAATCAAACGGTCAGTTTCTTGTTTTTTTATCTGTAAAAATCAGGATCAAGCCTTGAGTTCAATGTTCTGAGTCTTGAGTCTTGCGATTATGCTGTCAGTAACAGCTGCGACTTCTTCACGGGTAAGAGTTCTTGTTTTGTCCATGAAGAAAATTCTGACTGTGATGGATTTTCCCTGGTCATCAGTATATGAGTCAACATATGAGATCTTTTTGATGAGCGGAGAATTTTCAGCCTTGCATGCAGCTTCGATCGGTGCATATTTTTCAGCCATAAATGTGAGGTCGACATCCATTTCAGGATATTTTGAAGGTTCATCATATTTTATGGATGATGCTTTGATCTCAGCAAATTCCTTAACATCTATTTCAGCGTAAACGATGCTTGCTTTCTTGTCTATCTTCTTTGCAACAGTCGGATAGATAAGACCTATCTCACCGAGGCTCTTTCCGTCAACAATTACTGAGTTGAGGTTTCTCGGATGCTGATAGGAGTGGGAAGCAGTCATAGGGCTGAAGGTAACAGCTGCGTGCTTGATGTCGTCAGCAAGTACGCCGAGGATATCCCTGAGTTCAAAATAGAGCTTCTCGATCGGAGTGGTTTTGCTGTAGAGTGTGATGCAGAGCTTTTTGTGTTCTCTGCAGAGATTTGTTTCAGGATCAACACCGTCAGCTACTCTTCCTACTTCAAATACACCGAAGCTGTCACTGAAGTCTGTGTTGGATTTTACCTGGCAGAGCTGTGTAGGAACGATTGAACGTCTGATTGTTTCGATATTTGGATTTGTAGCATTTATAAGCTTGATATTGTCTTCAACTTCTATGCCGAGATCCTTGTATTCATCGTTGTATGTCCAGATGTATGAATGAAGTTCATGGAGTGAAAATCTCTTTACAAGGATATCCTTGATCATATCTTCAACTGATTTTTCTTCTGCATTTCTTACAGGGTAGAGAGGAGCCTTTGCTGTATGAATATCGAAGTTGTCGTAGCCGTAGATACGTGTGATCTCTTCGATGATATCAGCCTTCATTGTAACGTCCTTGGTAGCTCTCCATGAAGGAACGGATACTGTAAATACATCGTTGTTTTCAGAAATTCCGAAGCCGAGTGAATCAAGTGTCTTTACTATTGTATCGTTTGAAATTTCAATGCCTGTGTATTTGTCTACAAAAGCCTTTGTAAAGTCAAATTTTATTTCAGGATAATGGAAAGCATACTCGTCAGTAAGAGCTGAGATAACCTTTGAACCTGGATCGTTATCCTGCATGAGCTTTACAAATCTTGCAATGGCAGGTACTGTCATCTCAGGGTCGAGGCTCTTTTCATAACGCATGGAGGCGTCTGTTCTGTGTGAGAGTCTTACTGTTGATTTTCTTACTGAAACTGAATCAAATGTTGCTGATTCGAGTGTAAGAGCTGTTGTATCCTCAACGATCTCAGAATCAAGACCGCCCATGATACCTGCGATGGCAACAGGTGTTTCATCGTTACAGATCATAAGAGTATTTTCATCTATATTTCTTTCAACTTCATCAAGTGTCTGGAATTTGAAAGGAGTTTCAAAACGTCTGATTCTTATTTTTTCTACCTTTCTTGAGTCAAAAGCGTGCATTGGCTGACCCATTTCGAGCATGAGGTAGTTTGTAAGGTCTGCAAGGAAGTTGATCGCTCTCATTCCGCAGTAGTAGAGACGTACTCTCATATTTACAGGGCTGATGTTTCTCTTGATGTTGTCTACCTTGATGCATGAGTAGCGCTGGCAGAGAGGATCGAGGATCTTCATGTCAACTGTCGGAAGTGATGAGTACTGTGAAAGATCAACTGTATCAAGAGGCTTTAACGGACGTCCTGTCAGTGAAGCAAATTCTCTTGCTATTCCATAGTGACCCCAGAGGTCAGGACGGTTTGTGAGAGATTTGTTGTCAACTTCGAAGATGATGTCTTCGATCTGGTAAGCTTTTTTAAGATCAGTACCGTTCGGGATATCATCAGTGATAACCATGATTCCGCTGTTGTCGTCGCTAAGACCGATTTCAGCTTCTGAGCAGCACATACCGTATGATGTTTCGCCTGCGAGATCTCTTGGAGTGATATCTATTTCACCGATTTTTGCACCAACTGGTGCAAAAGCAGTCTTCATGCCGACTTTAACGTTCGGAGCACCGCATACTACGTCAACAAGCTCAGATTTTCCTGCATCGACCTTGAGGAGGTGAAGCTTGTTTGACTTTGGATGATTTTCAACGGATTTTATTTCAGCGACAACTATTCCTGATATGTTTTCGCCCTTCATAAATATTTCATTTTCAACTTCTGCTGTTGAGAGTGAGAAGCGGTGGATCAGATCGAGTTTGTCAAATCCTGTGAGATCAACATATTCTGAGATCCAGTTCATTGATAAAAACATGATAAAATACCTCCTTCGTTATTCTTCCGTGAACTGTGACATTGTTCTGAGGCTTCCGCTGTTGAGATCACGGATATCAGCGATGCCGTACTTCATCATAGCAAGTCTTGTAAGACCGAGACCGAAAGCAAATCCTGTATATTCTTCAGGATCGATTCCGCCTGCTTTGAGAACTTCAGGATGGATCATGCCGCACGGACAGAGTTCAAGCCAGCCGCTGTGTTTGCATGAAGGACAGCCTTCGCCGCCGCAGATAAGGCAGCTTATATCAAGTTCAAATCCCGGTTCAACGAACGGGAAGAAGCCAGGACGAAGTCTGACTTTGATGTCTCTCTGGAATACTTCTGAAAGCATTGTTTTCATAAAGAAAATGAGGTTTGAGATGGAGATGTTCTTGTCAACCATAACGCCTTCCATCTGGAAAAATGTATTTTCATGGCAGGCATCTGTTGCTTCGTTTCTGAAGCATCTGCCCGGGAAAATTGCCTTTATAGGCTTGCCTTCTTCGATAAGAGCCTTGCGGTACTTTTTGTAGATTGCATTCTGTGCAGCTGATGTTTGTGACTTTAACAGCTGACCGTTTGTGAGGTAGTAAGTATCCTGCATGTCTCTTGCCGGATGATGTTTAGGTATATTCAAAGATTCGAAGCATTCGTAGTCTGTTACTATTTCAGAATAGTCTTCTACGGTAAATCCCATGGAACGGAATATCTTTTCACATTCGCGCTGTACGAGTGTGATAGGGTGATATGAACCTCTGTCAAGAACAGGAGGGATGGACATATCAAATTCAGGCATGGAGTTTATTTCTTTTTCAAGTTCAGCCTTTTTGAGTTCCTCTGATTTTTTGCTTACTGCATCTGAAATTTCATTTTTAAGTTCATTTACCTGCTGTCCGAGTGCCTTTTTCTCTTCAACGGAGAGATCCTTCATTGATTTGAGAAGATTTGTTACAGAACCCTTTTTGCCGAGATATTCGATACGGATATCTTCAAGAGCCTGTGCGCTGTCAGCTTTTCCTAAAGCGTCATTGAATTTCTGCTTTAATTCGTTGATAGTTTCTAACATAGCAAACATCCTTTCATAAATAATATTTTATTTACACGAAAAATACCGTTTTTAGCAAGGTACACATGTCCGGTATTTTCTTAAGGACAAACAAAAAGCCCGTCCCACTAAAATATGGGACGAGCGTTATTTACCCGTGGTACCACCCAAATTCAGAAAAATAAATTTTTCTGCACTTTATGATGTTTTTTGCGTGAACATCATCACTTCCGCTTGATCCTGAATTCCGGCTTTCGCAGAAATACTCCCATGCTGAAATTCACATACTGTTCCTTTGTCTGCATTTTCAGCCGATGATGCCGACTCTCTGGTAAAGGCGTTAAAATATGCTACTTACACATGTTCAACGTATACAACTAATATTATAGCATTGAAAAAGCGGATAGTCAAGGGATAATGAAGGTTTATTTTTTGGATGATGATGGTTTACTATTCACGGCCTTTATTTTAATCGCTGTCATCTGATTGGCTTTCAGCTGGCAGGGGAGAATGCCAATACAAGTAATCTGATTACCGGAACGAGATATTTGAACGTAACAGGTATGCTGCCATTTGAAAATGCTCAAAGCTGCTTAACCATTCTCAATTTAACACCATATTTTGTGCGAAAAAATTTTGATTTTCTTCGTACAGCTTTTTTGCACCCTATTTTCCTCATTTATATAGCTTTGATGTTGATTTCTTGTTGAAATCATATATGTTAAAATGAGAAAACCACCTCATTTTATTACGAGGTGGTTTTCTCATTTTTCGTGGTTGTTTCTTAACAGCCCCTTTTTTTCTATTTGTTTTCAACAGGTTGTTTTTTCTTTTTTTTGTATCTGTCTTCTTCACTGAAAATACATCCGCAGTATTTCTGCATATACAGTCCGAGCTCTCTTGCTTTGTCCTGTCCTTCTCTGAAACCTGTTCTGAAATCATAATATGCAAATTTTACATCGTATTTGAGAGCCATCTCTTCAGCTGTTTTTATGATCAGCTCATGATTCTGATAAGGGCTGACAAGAAGTGTCGTTGTAAAGCTTTCAAAACCGTTTTCGTGAGCATATTTTGCTGTTTCTTCAAGGCGAACTCTGTAACAGAAGCTGCAGCGGTTGTCAAAATCAGGATATACAGCACTGATAAATTTTCTGAGTCCGTATTCATTTTCTACTATCAGTTTCAGATCTATTGATTTTGCGTAGTCAACAAGAGTATTTTTTCGCATTTTGTATTCGGTAAAAGGATGTATGTTTGGGTTGTACCAGAACCCGACAGGTTCAATATTTTCAGAGCGAAGTTTATCTATGCAGTATACTGAGCACGGGGCACAGCATATATGCATAAGCATTTTTGAGTTGCTGTTATTCATAATGATCGGCATCAAATTCCTTTAAAACGGTGCCGGACATCTCCTTCCAGGTAAATATAAGATTTTCAAATATAAGATACTGATGTTCGGAGTTTTTCTTAGGGATCGAAACAGATCCGGGATTTATGTAGAGAATACCGTTTTCATGCTTTCTGCATGCAGGTATGTGCGTATGTCCTCCGAGTAAAATGTCTCCTTCAGAAAGCTTAGGAAGATCATCCTCATCAATTTTGTGTCCATGTGATGCAAGAAGTGTTTTTCCGTCAACAAACAGCATGCAGTATTCTGCCATGACAGGAAAATCAAGCACTGCCTGGTCGACTTCAGCTTCACAGTTTCCGCGTACACAGATTATCCAGTCCTTAAGTGAATTAAGCAGCTCAATGGTCTGTTTGGGATCGTATTCTTCAGGAAGCTCGTTTCTCGGACCATGGTATAAGAGATCTCCAAGCAGAAGAAGCTTGTCAGGACATTCCCTTTCAAAAGCTTCCTTAAGCATTCTGCAGTACTTTGCACTTCCGTGGATATCTGACGCTATCATTAGTTTCATAATTAGTTCCTCCCCAATAAAAATTAGTTTTTCCTATATATTAAAATAATAAACAAGACTGTTTAATTACGGATCATTCCGGAAACATGATATACTTGTCCTCGAACATATCATACTTGTGACATGTAAAGAAAAGCACCTGTGTGATCCTGCTGTATTCGGAGATGAAATTAAATCCGTTTTTTGCTCTGTCATGATCATACTGGATAAATACATCATCAAGAAACAAAGGAAGCTTGTTTTTAGTGATCATGTCAGCCATGGCAAGTCTGAGTGCAAAATATGCCTGTTCAGATGTTCCGGAGCTCAGATACTGCCATTCATGGATCTTTCCTGTTGATGTTTCTGAAACACCGATATCCAGGTTCTTTGATACAAGTATTTCGCTGTACTTTCCGTTTGTAAGATGAGAAAAGATCTTTCTGGTCTTGGTGTTGAGTTCCGGACCAAAGGTTTGTCTTATCTCATTTCCTGCTTCTTCAAGTGCATTTACTGCGATATTAACACTTTTATCATATATTTTCATGGCCTTGATGTCTTTTTTCAGAACTGAGATCTCTTCATCAAGAATGGAAGGACTGTACTGAACATTGTACTGGGTATGGATCTTGTTTCGCATCGAATTGATCTCATCATTAACCTTCTCGATCTCACGTTTTGTCTCTTCAACATTTTTTTCAAGAGCTTCGACCTGTTCGTCGGTAAGAAGCTTTGGACCTGCAGGTCCTGTTATCTCGTTGAGCTTTTCCTTCAGAATGTTTATTTTGCTGCGGACATTTTCTGCTGAATCATTTATGATGTCTTCTTCTGATTTTGATGTCAGAACTGCCTGAGTTTTTTCGATCTCAGAAAGAATAAGCTCCGCATCCTCGATATGACTTTCTATTTCAATGGTATTTGCAGTTTGCTTATATTGTGAAAAGAAGGTCTTGAGATCAATGGTCAGTGTTGTTATCTCTGTGTTTGCGGAGATAAGATTGGCGTTGAGTTTGTTTTTTTCGCTCATCTTCTGGTCATTCTGATTGATGAGTGTGTTGTTTTCTATTTCAAGCTGATGCTTCTGATTGTCTTTATCGTTGTACTTGTCTGAAAGAGCGCGGACTTCCATTTCGTTATCAGCGATCATGTCTATCGTTTCTTCTTTCAGTTTTTCTATTTCCTTGTAAGCAGCTTCATAGTCAGGAGCTTTTTTTACGAGCTCAGGATTTTTCTTTTCTCTTGATTTTTGGATAACATTTATTATCTTTTCAATCAGAAGAAGTAATATTCCGGCCGGAAAAATAGCTGTCAGGATAAGAGGCTTATGCATGTAAAGTGCGATAAAAAGGATTATAAAGAAAATGAGGATCAGGATATATGTGGATTTGCTGCTGTTTTCCATATCCTCGAGGTGTTCCTTATACATCTCTTCTTTGACCTGTGTTTCGATAAATTTCTCCTGAAGTTCATCGAGATTTTTGTGAAGCGTGATAAGAAGCTCTTCTTTTTCTTCCTTTGAAGCTTTGATTTGTTTTTTTTCTTCTGAAATGCTGTCAAGCTCAATGTAGTTGGCCTGTATTTTTTCAGCAAGACCGGATTCTGTTATTTCATTTGAAAGAACGTTGAATTCAATTTTCTTTTCGGTATACATGCTGTCAAGTCTTTTAAGCTTCTCAAGCATTTCTTTTGACTTGTCCAGAAATTCTTTTGTCACAGTAAATCTTCCGTTTGATATCCTGCTTTTCAGAAGTTCAAGTTTCTGTTCGAGACCTTCCTTGACAAGATTTTTTTTGTTCTGTGTTTCAAGGGCATGAAGATTTCTGATTATTCGCTGTTCTTTGAGCTGAAGCTCAAGCATGTTAAGAAAATCTGTTTTCTTTCTGAGATGCTCGCGGAATGATGAGCAGAGCATTTCGTCTGCAAGCTTTTGCTGTTCTGTGACTCTTGATGAATCAAGTGCTTCTGTTTTGTCAGAAAGCAGCTGAACAGCTTTGTCGATCTCACCATTTTTTCCGCTTTTTGAATGAAGCTCTTCATGTGCTTTTTTAAGTCTTTGTCTTACGACCTCGTATGAAACCGATTCTTCGCATGACGTTGCAAAATTCATCAGTCGCTTTGTGATCTCGTCATCCTTGTCACTGCTGCCTATAACGGATGACATTTTTCCGATAAAAATACTTCTTTCAAATGCTGAAGCACCTATGCCGAAAAACTGTTCACCGACTTCGGTTTTGCTGTTTAACGGCTCATTTTGTCC
Source organism: Oscillospiraceae bacterium (assembly GCA_045643005.1). Lineage (GTDB taxonomy): Bacteria > Bacillota > Clostridia > Oscillospirales > Ruminococcaceae > HUN007. Next base: position 12,061 of record JAZUJY010000316.1, read on the forward strand.
GGTACTGAGATTCCATAATGCAACAGTATCGGAAACGTTGGAGCTTCCAAATGTGCGTTCAAGTCTGTATTGATTGTTGTTGTGATCAAATTCAATAAAACCGCCCATTTCACTGTTGTCCCACGGCGTATATTTTTTTCTGGGATTTTTGTTGATATCTGATGATTTGGAATTTGAACCGTAAAACATCATCTTGATAAAATTCATGACAGTCGTTTTTCCGGCTTCGTTTTTTCCGTATATGATATTGATTCCCGGCTTCAGATCAAGACGGAAATCTTTTATTTTTCCGAAATTTTTTATGTAGATAGTTCTGATCTTCAAAAAATCACCTCATGATTCTCTCCCTGTATCTATACCTTTTTATTATAGCATAAATGATTAAAAAGTACAATTTTTTTCGAAAAAAATTTCATTTGGTCTATGGTGATCTATGGCGATGACATATTTTCAGCTGTTTAAAAATCTTTATATGACAAAGAGAATGCTGTCAGACACTGTCAATTTACCAATAATAAAAAATAGTTGATTTTTGTTGGAATTTATGGTAAAATATTTACAAATGTTTTATTTGAACGGAGGTAAACATTAATGAAAATAACCGATGAAAGAAAAAATGATCTTATAAAAAAATACCTTGATGCCGAAGATTACAGCGGTATTCTTAAACTTGAATTACAGGAGATTCTTTATATTTATTATTTTATATCCAAAAAAGTACAGGAAGACGGAGAAAAAGATAATAATCTTTTAAATAAACGCAACAATGTTTTAAATGCGATCCTTATAAAGATCCCGCAGCTTGAAAAACTTTATGTTGCATACAGCATCACAACTGACAAGCCTTTTATCGACAATGATTCTCAGGTATGGGTATTCTCAGATGAAGAACTTGCACACGAAGCTGCAAAGCACTATATAGATCAGCTTATCACACTTAATATTAAAACAGTTGATCATGAAGATTTTCTTGATGAATTCTCTGAATTCAGTCTTATGGGAATTCCGAAGCTTCTTGTTGACAATGGCGGATTCAATACAGTAATTATGATGGACAACCTTGTTATCAAGGAAAAGGATGAAAATATCAAGCAAAATCCTGCTCTTAAGTTTTCTTCAGTATTTTTCTTCCAGGAGCTTTACCGTACAGGTACTCTTAAGATGACAGAGGAACACAACAAAATAATGATCGGTCTTGAAAACAAAATGATGCTTGCTCTTGCTGACAGCCAGCTGCTCGTTCCTGTAAAGATGGAAGGAACACATGTTGCTGACAACGATGCCGTTGAACTTAAATCAACAAAAAATGCACAGATCCCGACTCTGAAGCCGTCAGATGAGGATACACTCTGGATGCCTGCATTTACTGACTGGAATGAAATGCTCAAGATGTATTCCAAGGATGAATGGAATGCAGTTATTATGGGATATGAAGATATAAAGAGTGCATTTGCAGGCTGCGACGGTATAATAATAAACCCGGGTTCTGCAAAGGTTTCGATAAGACTTCAGAAGCCGCAGGCTGAAAGAATAGATGAGCTTGTAAAAATCAGAGGACATAAAAAACTTGTATGACGGACCGGAGGTTTAGCAAATGGTAAAGCATATCATATTATGGACACTTAAGGATGAGTATTCCAAAGAAGAAAAGGAAAAAATAAAGAAGGATATCAAGGAAGGTCTTGAAGACCTTAAAGGAAAAATTGACGGACTTATAGAGATAAAAGTCGTTACAGACAGACTTGAAAGCTCAAACGCAGATCTGATGCTTGATTCTTCTTTTGAATCTGAAGCAGCTCTTAAGAGTTATGCAGTTCACCCTGACCATGTGGCTGTGGCAAATGAAAAAGTCAGACCGTTCACTTCACTCAGAAGCTGTCTGGACTTTGAAGCTTAAAAGATAATAAAACTGTGTTTTATGTCCTGCACTTGTTTTTAGTGCAGGATTTTTTTTATTAATTCAGTGCTGTTTTAAAAATCAACAGTCATCAATTTTTACAGTTAAAAAACAATTAATATATTGTAAAATCCTGTCTTCAATGATATAATATATTTATTCGAAAATATTTTATGAAAATATATCCGGAGGAATAGTTATGGTTGAGGAAGATTACATTTTAAGACTTGTTCAGGAGCTTGTAAGGTCTCTTTTGAAGCTTGCTTTTGGCATTGATACTGACGCACCTACATCGGAGCTTTTTGAAAATGAAGAGGACAGAAAACATTTTGCAAAGCTTGTGGAAATGGTCGAGAGCGGAAATATTACCGGTGCAGAAGCAGAGGTGATCGAGGCAACTGAAGATCTAAGCAATGAAGGACTTCTGCTTTCACTCATCTTTTTCCATTATCTTAATGAAAAATCTGATCGTTTTCTTGAAGACAATGATTATGACAGAGTTGATCTGAAAGAATCTCTCAGAGATATCGTTACAAAATACGGATATGAGAGTATGGCAATGATGTTTCTTCAGTAAAACTAAAACGGTATATCAGAAAAAAGCAGCTTCGGCTGCTTTTTTTTAAAATTTTACAAAAAATAAATTATTTTGTGTAGCATTGTTCCGTTTTGAAAAGTATTATATATTAGAAAAATAAAAAAATCTCAGATAACTGATTTCGCAAGCAGAGATATAAAAAAACAATGGTTCAATTCTGTATAAATTAACAAAAGTAGTGTGCAAAAGTTGCATATAATATGCAATTATGCTATAATTAATATATAGAATGATGAATAAGTAAGTCTTTTTGCGGATGAGGTGACTTTATGAAATATGTGATGAGCGATATACACGGATGTTACGACAAATACGAAAAAATGCTGAAACAAATCAGCCTCGGAGATAAAGATGAACTATATATACTCGGAGATGTAGTTGACAGAGGTCCCGAGCCTGTAAAAATACTTGAAGATATGATGGAAAGACCAAATGTCGTTCCTATGATCGGAAATCACGATCTGTTTGCTCTGATGGTAATGGAATCGCTTGATCTTGACGATGAAGCCTCACGTCCGTGTATCAGAACAATGAACAGACTTTTTGACTGGTTTTCCGGAGGCGGCAAAACAACACTTGATGCTTTTAAAAAGCTGGATCACACGAAAAGAAACAAGCTTTTCACATATCTGAGGGAAATGTCTGCATATGAGTTCTGTGATACGGAAGACAACACATTTTTCCTTTGTCATGCAGGTCTCGGAAATTACCGAAAAGACAAGAAAATAAAAGACTATAAGACATATGAACTGGTTGAGACCCGCCCGGATCCGGAGATCCGATATTTTGAAGAGGATTCTGTATTCCTTGTCTGCGGACATACGCCTACAAAGTATTTTACGGGCGGAGATAACAGGATCTTTCAAAAAAACGGCAACATTTTTATAGATTGCGGAGCGGTCCATGGGGGAAAACTTGGTTGCCTTTGTCTTGACACCTTTGAAGAATACTATGTTTGATATTTTCACCCCGCCTTTTCTGCACGGCGGGGTAAGGATATATTTAGAATGGGTGATTTTTTCGAAACAGAAAGGTCCCCTGCCGAGTTGGGCAGAGGACCTTTCTGTGTATATTACATATGAAGAGGAGAGAATATTTCATAAATAAAAGAAAAAATCAGTCATAGTTTCCGAACATAACTGTTATTCGGTCATCTTTTTCATCTTCAGCAAGTTCAACGATCTCCTCATATTCCTCACTTGTGATCTGATTATCCATAAAGGCTTTATATGCCTGCCTGCATATCTGTTCTGCATAGCCTTTGTTGTTCCTTATTTCGTTATAGTCAATTACAATATCGAAAACCTGCGATGCTTTATCCATTAATTCACCGATCATATTTATTACCTCCCAAGCAGATATTTGTTTTGTCTATGGTTATATTATAGCATAACATAAAGAATAAATCAATAAATTTGTTATAAAATAGTGAAAATAAACAAATCGTAGTACGAAATAGTGACTTATTGACACTGTTATCTATTGTAAAATGCTGAAAAATATTTTGACATTTTTATTGAATTATTGTGTTTTATTACTGGATATGATATAATAAACTATATAACAACACAGAGGATATCCCGCGCCTCAAAAGGCTCAGGGGGATATTCTCTCGTTCAGTAGGAGTTCAATCTCCTACTGAACGAAAGCAATTCTTCGAATTGCCTCTGCTTGTTAAAAGCAGAGCTTTGAAAAGTAGTTTGAGGAACGTGTGTTTTTTCAGACAGTATGAAAAGGCCGAAAATTATTTAATTTGTAAAAAAAATTTTTTATTTACAGACAGGAGCGATATTTATGAAAAAGACAAAGAGAACTATTCTGACTGCAGCAATTCTGACAGCTGCATCAGCATCTTCAACTCTTAGTATCGATGCATCAAACGAAACACATTCGATGTCAGTTGTTTACGGACCGCCGTCATATTCGGAAACCCAGAAATATGAACCGCTCGTATTGGTATACGGTCCTCCGTCATATTTTACTGATACTGACGGAAAGCTTGGAGATCTGAATGAAGACGGGGTAAAGAATATAGCAGATTACTGCATGATGCTTGGTCTTAACAACACCGACAGTTCAGAAGGAGATCCGAGCTTCAGTGATGATGTTAAAAATCTTCTTGCTGATATAAATGAAGACAGCTTTGTTGACAAGTACGATTTTCTCTCCATGAGAAGATATCTTTTCGGTCTTGACGATGATCTGAAAGCATATTATTACGGTGATAAAGAGGCTTCAGAAATAGACGGGGAAACTCCGGACGAAACCACATGCACAGACTGTACATGGATCCCTGATTCCGAAACAGTTCACACAATAATCACGACATACGGCGCATGGCAGTTTATTCAGTCAATGAGATACAGTGAATCAGTCAGTCAGTCAATATCAGAATCAGAATCCCGCGCAAGAGAAGAAGAACTTGCGACCTCTCAGGTCGATTCAGAATCCCCGATCTCATTTTACGAACCGATCATCCAGACCAAATACGGAATAATCCCGATCTACGACAAAGAATCATTAACAACTGAAGTTCCTGAAGAGATCATTAATGACAAAGAATAACGAATTTTCATGCGAAGGTGCAGGGCGACCGCAAAGCCCTGCAAATCCCTTAAGAATATCATTCAACCTAAAATACAAATAACGAACGAGGTAAAAAAATGCTAAACATAATTCAAAAAAAACAAGCCATGCGAGAAATCGACAAAATAAAAAAAGTCAGACTTCACCACCTCTTCCTCGAACTTACCCTCAGATGCAACGAAAGATGTCTCCACTGCGGAAGTAATGCCGGAGAAAGACAACAGTCTGAAATGACCCCTGATCAGTACCATGATTTTTTAAAACAGGTTGCAGAAGATTTTGATGTTAAAAAATTCAATCTCAACATTACCGGCGGTGAGCCGCTTGTCAGAAGTGACTTTTTTGAAATAATGGAACATGCCAATAACTTTGGATATCTTTGGGGAATGACATCAAACGGAATCCTCATAACACCTGAAGTTGCAAAAGACCTTAAGAGAGTAGGAATGAAAACAATATCCATCAGTATAGACGGCCTTGAAGATACTCATGATGCCTTCAGAAGAACTCCCGGTGGATGGAAAAAAGCCATGGAAGGCATTGAAAACCTTATTCGTGAGGGCGGTTTTAAAAACATCCAGATCACTACAGTTGTAACTCATCAGAACATAGGACAGCTCGATGATCTGTATAATATTTTTAAAGATATGGACATTGATTCATGGAGAATCATAAACATAGATCCTATCGGCAGAGCCAAGGAGCATCCTGAACTTATCATGACACCTGATGAATATGTAAAGATGTTCGAATACATCAGGAATAAGAGAATGGCAGCAGAACCTGTTTCATACGGATGTGAACACTATCTTGGAATGGACTATGAGAGGGAAGTTCGTGACTGGTTTTTCCGCTGCGGTGCAGGTACTGAAGTTGCAAGTATCATGTCAAACGGTGATATTACAGCATGTCTTGATATTGAAAGAAGACCTGAATTTATTATGGGAAATATTTTCAAAGACCGTTTCAAAGATGTCTGGGAAAACGGATTTGAGATCTTTAGAAAAGGTCTTTCATGTGAAGGCTGCAACAAATGCGGAGAATATGAATTCTGCAAGGGCGGAGCATATCACACATGGAATTTTGATGAAAACAGACCGAATATCTGTTTCAAGGATATACTGTTCTGATCATGGAAAAGCGAAGAAGACGATACTATTTTTCCGGAGATGTACAGGGAGTCGGTTTCAGATGGACAGCTTATCATGCAGCAAACAGACTTGGTGTTACAGGCTGGGTCAGAAATATGTATGACGGAAGGGTCGAGATGGAAGCGCAGGGGACTGTGTATGACCTCGATGAGCTGGTAAATGATATCAGTAACGGAAGATATATTTATATTGAAAAAACAGATGTCAGAGATATCCCTGTTATTGACGAAAGAGAATTTTATATCAGGTAAAAATAAAAAGGAGAGATCCGTCTCATTATTGAGACGGATCTCTCTTTTTAATGTACTGAAAAATTATTTTAAAAGAAGTAAAAATGATTTATTTTTTATCATCGATAAGTTCAAAAGCATCATAATTTGAAGCGTTTTCATATTTTACGGCAAATTTTCCGGTATAACTGTTTTTTAGTTTGTCACAAATGATATCAAAAGATTTGTCAGTGACTGTTTCAAGAATACAGTCAGGTGAATCTTTCATGGAATTATATTTTTCAAAGATCATTTTCCTGGTATTTTCAAGATTTTCAACAGCTTTTGTCAGTAAATTGCAGTATTCACTGTAGCTTTGCTCACATTCCTGTCTTTTCTTCTTTTTATTCTGTTCTTTAATAAATACAGGAATAAATTTCAACAGGAAGATCATAACGACCAGTATATCGATCAGTATAAAATTCCAGAAAGAAACTAATTTTTCTGTATTTGCCTGAGGGTTGTATTTAAGTGTCATACTGAGCATAGGACCTATGTTTACAAGTCCTTTGTAATCAAATCCTGAGCATGATACGGATAAAATAATCTGTCCGACACCTGTAATTAATCCGATAAGTTTACTTCCCATACAGAACTGATGAGAGATAATATTCACAAGCAGCATAAGATAATACAATGCTGAAATAACATAGAAAACTATAATAAGTATGATCGATTTTGAGATCGATATGCTGCCGTCACTGATGTTCAGTTTATATCCGAGTTTAAATCCTGCAATAAGAAATACTATCTTCAATATAAATAAAATGACACAGCAGGCTATAGAATTATTATTATATGTTTTTGAAGTATAAATATCTGAGTTTAACGTGCTGTTGATCAACTGTTCGAGCGATTTTTTCTTTCCCGTGTCAATGATCTGACTGTTTTGCATACTGCAGCAGGAATTCATCAGATTTTTGATCTCATTATTGTAGTTGGTCTGAAGCAAAAGATTTTTAAGACACTTGTTTTTTATGTCTTCATAGTGTTTTAAAGCTTCACTGTCAGCATAGTGAATTGCGGAAATATAATCAGGATGGTTTGAAATATCAAGTCTGAGGTATTGCAGCTTTTGCGGGGTAGTGTTCATTTTAAGACATAATCTGAGCCAGTAGGCTTTGTGATATTCAGGATCAATCTCCAGTATCTGGCGTATGAGTTTTTCAACGGGTATGGGATTTCCGCCATCGATCATTTTTAAAGCACGATTATATAAACTGTTGATTTCCTCTTTGTCTTTTGCATCTATCAGATCGTTTATTTGTTCAATTTGTTTTTTGGTGCTTTGTTCAATGTATCTTCCCATTGCTTTGTCTACAGTTTCAAGAACAGTTTCCAGAGCCTCAGCCGAATGCCAGTTGACTGCCTGTGTTGACTGAAGTTCCATAGGAAGATCATATGGATCCATATCAAATACGATCGGAAGGATCATGCACTGCTTTGAACCCTTGTGAAGTACAGAAAATCTGGTCCATTCATTTTTCAGCCATTTATTAGTAAACTGTTCCGGTTTGTTTCCTATTATGAGCATTACTTTTGCTGATGATAGTGCGTTGTGCGCATATGCTTCATACTGAGGTGTACCGGGCTTTATATCGAAGGATTCAGGATTTGGAAAGAAAACTCTGTAATCTTTGTCGCGAAGCTTTGAAGCAAGCATATCCGCATCTTTTCTTAGTTCTTCAGATGGAATATTATTTTCATCAGTACAGCATCTTATGTATATTTCTGTAGAGAAGTTTTCTCTGTCGAAAACATCGATCACCTTTCTGTGAGAGGCATCAATTTTCTGCGCACAGCTTTGATAGAAGCTTTTCTGTTCGTCATCTGCGTTGTCACAAGCAGCTTTGAATTCGGGCATGCCGGAAAAACGAAATCTGTTTTTCTGATAAAATGTTGGAAAGGCATTGTTGTCATCATCATTTACAAAGTCAACTTTGTATTTACATATTGCAGCACCCCAGAAAGCATCGGCTTCTTCCGGAGATTCTTTGGTCACCTCTTCATACAGCTGAAGAGCTTTTTCAAAATCATGTTCATCTCTTCTGAATTTGTTTGCTCGTTCAAGCTTGTGAGAAGAGATGGTAGGCATTGACTGCCTGAAACGACATGAGGGACATTCTCCCATTCCGCGTCCGATGCTTTCAAGCTCAGCACCGCAGATGACGCATTTGTATGTAATTGCATTTGGCATATTGATTTCTCCCGTAAACACTTAGAATGTCCCCTTGTTGTAAATAAGTCAAAGGGACATTCTGAAGCTTAATATTTTTTTGATTATCTTAGTGCGTTGATCATATTATTTCTCTGTTTAACTAAAGTGGTGATGTCTGTGATCTCACTCTTCAGATCGATGTTGATACCGTTTTCTGATAATTTTGCACTTTCAGTAACGTTAAGAAGATTATTCAGCTTGTTTCTGATCTCTTCTTCTTCTTTGGCACAGTCTGCGTTGCTTCTCGGATTTGCATATTTTATCTCCTCAAGAAGTTTTTTTGCAGCATCGGCATTTTCTGTATTTTTCAGATTATCATAAATACTCTGCATCGTTACAGACCATTTTTTTACATCGATGGTTTCTGCTTTGTTTGTATCTTTGATTGTCTGGGCATTTTCCTTTACTTTTGAAAATGCTGTTATTGCAATGAAAAATGCTGCTATCAACAGTCCCTGAATTATGATCGAAGCACCCTTCAGATGTTTGGATAAAGAAAGAATATTTGCTATAAATGACCAGATGATCTGTATAGCCATATAAGCATTTCCTATTACGAGAACCGGAATCTTTAAAAATGACAGTGAATTGTCATCAGGATTCTGCTTTGAGATAAGGTAGATCTGAAAAAGTATCACAGCAGTGGTAATGATCCAGAAAATAAAGAAAAAAGCTGATTTTTTTGAAAATACAAGCATGTCTATCAGTGTATAGGCTGCTGCTATAATATAATATACGATAGATGTCTTATTGGTTAAAACTGATTTATTCATAATACTTTTCTGCAGAAATGCTCTGCAGCTCCTTTCGTAATTTGAAAATTAAACAGGTGTTCCGCATTCCATACAGAATTTTGCTCCCGGGAGAAGCTTCTTTCCGCAGTTTTTGCAAATATCATCAGGAAACTCAAATTTGTATCCGCATTCCATGCAGAATTTTCCTTTTGGAATTTTCTTTCCGCATGACGGGCAGAATATCATATTGACTGTCGGTGCCTGATTATCCGGTGCGGCAGGTGCTGAGTTAAAAGCAGGATTTGGTGTCTGACCTGCATACATAGCGGAATTAACAGCAGAAGCAGTCTGCTGACCTATGGCAGTACCTACACCGGTCATCATACCAAGACCAATTCCAAGATTGGTAAAATCACTTGTTGAAGAGTTTCTTGCAGCAGCCTGGGCTATATCAAACTGACGTTCCTCCTGATATGTATATCCTTCGGATCGTCTTTTTGCAGTTTCAAGATTTACCTGCTGCATGGCTCTCTTTGCTTCACGCTGAAGTTTTCTGTCTTCCAGTTCATCAATAACATCCTGGTCTGCGATAAGTGCATCGCGCCTCAGATCTTTGTTATCAATACTGCGAAGCAAAGTCAGATTCTTATCACTTTCGTTGAGCTGTATGCCGCTTAATGAGAAGTTTTCAAGTTCAACTCCATACATTTCGAGCTGTTTTTCAACTTCAGGAGAAAGATGCTTTGAAATGGCTGTAAGATTTTGAGGCATATCCAGAACACTGAGTTCAAGTTCTTTTTTTGCTATACTAAGATTGTCTTTAATTCCCGGAGTTATATAGTCAAGAATTTTGTTTTCAAACTTATCTTTTGAAAGCTTGGTTTCGGTTCCTACTATTTTTTCAAGAAGCTTTCTTGAATTTTCAATATGGATCGTCAGCGCACCTCTTGCACCGATATTAATATATAAATTTTTGCCATTATACATTTCCGGAACAGAAGCCGGTGTACCCCATTTTACATCAGGGACGCTGACTTTATTGAAGAAGTATACTGTTGCATGGAAAGGAGAGACACCGTCAGATGCTCTGTTGATTATTCTGCTCAGAATAGGAAGATTTGCAGTATTAAGGGTGTAGCTGCCCGGACCGAAAACATCCTGCGGCTGACCGTTGTAATAGAATATTGCTTCCTGTGACTGCTGAACTATGAGCTGTGATTTGTTGTTGAAGTCCTCACATTCATGTTTTGAAACAAGAATGTCGTTGCTTAGATCACATTTGATAACGTTGTAAATTGCCATTTAATTACCTCCGAAATATATTTTATTTTTATCTTCTTGGCTGATTATTCGGGCGCGGCGCCTGCTTTTTCTTTTTTCCCGATATAACTATCGGTCTGTCAAACTGCTTTAGCATTTCTCTTTCTCTGAAGATCATCTGTGAAAATGACGGATCTATGATTGGCTGAAGAGGAGTGCTTCCGTTGTTGTATTTTGCATATAATTCACCGGCATCAGTCTGGTATGCATTCAGAGCTTCTGAAAGCAGCTGATTAAGTTCTGAAATAATTTTAGAAGTGTTTTCTCTTGATTTTTTCTTTTTCTTGTTTCCCGTAACAGAAACAATTGTTCTTATCAGTCCTGCTGCAAGAACGATAATATCAAAATAATTGTTTCTTTTTAACGAATCAATGGATATATATGCTCCCGGTTCACTTGATGTCATTACGGCAAACCCGAGAATTATCGAAATGATTCCGGTTCCGATTCCGGCTTTTCCGACAGCACCTTTATCGACAAAAATAATAGCAGCCATATATCCGAGCATTCCGAGTTTTATCAGAGAAACGAATCCGCCGTCGTCCGGCATCGAAGGATCTCCGATAAGTGCAAAAAAGCCTATTACCTTTAAGAAAAGTAAAATCAGGCATACTATTGCTCCGGCAAGCTGGAACGGCTTTACAAAGTAAGCTTTCTGTATTTTTTTATCAGAAAGAATCTGTTTTATCTCTCTGATTCGACCGGAATTGAATCTTGTATTGGCGGGATCCATGGAGCAGTACGACTGTGTCAGTGTATAAAGCTCTCTGGAATAGCTGTCTTTTTGATTGACATTGTTAAGACATGTTTCCATTATGGTTTCGTATGTCTTTCTCAATTCGTCACCTGCAAATCTGACAGCTGCGAGATATTCCGGATGAGACTGAAAGTTCAGAGGCATTCCTGCGATCGTATCAGGAAGAACGCCGTTCAGAAGACATAACTTAAGCCAGTGTCCTTCTGCATAGTCAGGAAAAGAGATAAGAAGCTCATCAAGGTCTTTCATTGCAGCATTGATATTTCCTGATTTTGCAAGGAGAAGAGCAGTATCATATTTCGATTTTGATTTTTTCTGCATTCTGCTGTAAAGAACGTTATCAACTGATGCATTAAAATCAGAAACACTGATATTTTTTTTCTTGTCTTCTTTTTTTGCATATTTTTTTATGGTATCCATGACAGTGCTCATTGCATCAGGAGTCTTCCAGTTGACATTTTTACACTTTTTCAGCTCCATCGGAAGATTTTCCGGATCCATATCATAGTATACAACAGTAAGGATCTTGTTTTTGTTTTCTGCTGTCATGTCAAGATATCTTGACCATTCATTTTTTACCCATGCTGAATTGATATTATCTTCAGATGAACCAATAAGTATCATAACCTTTGAAGTAGATAAAGCTGAATAGATCTGAGGCTCATAGTTCTTTCCGGGTTTAAGTGTTTTTTCAGCAAAGAATGCCTTGTAGCCTTCCTTGTCGAGTTTATAGTAAAGACTCATTGCTTCTTTACTGTCAGATGTCGGATTTCCGTTTTTATCCTTTGATTTATAGCTTATGAATACATCATAAGGCTTTTCTTCTGAAGCTTCTTTAAGAATATCATTTTGAATTTCGTTTATTATTTCTGCCTGTTTGATATAATAATCTTTCTGTTCTCCTTCTGCATATTCACAGGCGTATTTGAAATCAGGATCACCTGTGATCGGCTTTGTCATGGTCCTGTTACATGTCGGAACGGCAGTTCCGTCATAGTCCTCAACAAATTCGATTCCGTATCTGCATAGTACAGCTCCCCAGTAGGCTTCAGCATTTTTGGGAGATTCACTTATGATCTCCTCATAAAGTCTCATCGAATCAGAATAGTTTTTTTCACGTCTGAGAACGTTTGCTCTCTCAAGCTTTTCAAGATTCAGCGTAGGTATTGACTGCTTTGAGCGGCAATATATACATTTTCCGATCCCGTTCCCGATAGGCTCGACCTCGCCGCCGCATACTACGCAGGTATACAAAGTTTGCTCCATAAAATCCACCCTCGTAAAAATATAATAACAACACAGAGGATATTCCTGCTCTGAAGGCAGGACTTATCCTCACGTCCGGTCAAAATAAAACTTTTCGACCGGACGAAAGCGATTTTCCAAATCGCCTCTGCTCGTTAAAAGCAGAGAATTAAACACTTTAAATTATATCACACAGCCAAAAATTATTCAATATAAACGTTATTAAATCTTATTTTCTGAAAGTAAAAAATATAACAACACAGAGGATATCCCCCGCCTCAGCAGGCGGCGGGTTCTATCTTCCCGCTCAGTCGGCGTACAATCTCCGACTGAGCGGGAACCGATTCTGCGAATCGCCTCTTCTTGGTAAAAGCAGGGCTTTGAAGATATGAATGGAAAAATCAGAACTTTTGACAAAAAA
>JAZUJY010000317.1:0-5140 GCA_045643005.1 Oscillospiraceae bacterium
AACGATTGGAAAACCGCATAAAAATGTTAAGGTATACATTCTGAATGGCAGCACTCTTTGCGGAATCGGCGTTCCTGGTGAAATCTGCATAGGCGGAGACGGTATAGCGAGAGGCTATCTTAACAGACCTGAACTTACAGCAGAAAAGTTTGTACCAAATCCATTCGGCGAGGGAAGGATGTACAGAACAGGAGACCTTGCAAGATGGCTTCCAGACGGAAATATAGAGTTTTTAGGACGAATAGACGAACAGGTCAAAATAAGAGGATTTAGAATAGAGCTTGGAGAAATCGAAACAAGAATAAGAGAAATTGAGAATATCAGGGACTGTGCAGTAATAGCAAGAACTGATAATACAGGAGATAAAGCAATATATGCATATTACACAAGTGATATTGAGGTGAGTGTATCAGAGATAAGAGATACCCTCAGCGGAAGCTTGCCGGAATATATGGTTCCTGCAAATATGATGCAGATAAGTGAAATACCTGTCACACGAAATGGCAAACTGGATAAGAAGTCCCTTCCAGAAATAGAAGCAGCGCAGGCAAGAGGATATGCAGCACCACGCAATGAAATTGAAGAAACAGTATGTAATATATTCGGCGAAATACTGAATACAGACAATGTTGGAATAACTGATAATTTCTTCGAGCTCGGCGGCGATTCAATTAAAGCAATCAGAATAGTTTCAAAATTGAGGAATTTTGGATATACAACATCTGTAAAAGATATTATGAGCGGAAAGACAGTTGAAAAAATTGTGCATACACTGAACATAAATTCTGATGATGTTGAATATGAACAGGGTGAGGTAAGCGGCATAATAAAATCTACACCGATCATAAGAGAATTCGGAAGGCTTAATCTTGAAAATCCGTCGCACTTCAATCAGGCAATGATGTTTACAGTTAACGGAATAAGCAATGATGTCATTAAGAAATCAGTTACTGAACTTGTAAAGCATCATGATATGCTTAGAGCAGTATATAGAAATAATCAGGCAGAAATTCTTCCAGTAAGTGAAAGTAAACTATTTGATTTCTATGAATTTGATTACAGTACAAATCCAGATAAAGCTCAGGCAGTAGAGGAAAAATGTACAGAGATTCAACAGAGTATTAATCTTGAACATGGCCCGATAGTAAAAATTGCTGTCTTTGATCTCAGCAACCAAAAAATAATGATGTTCTGCATACATCATATTGCGGTTGATGGTGTATCATGGAGAATTCTTGCAGAAGATCTTGAAGTTGCTTTCAAAGCTGTAGCTAAAGGCGAAAAAGTTTTACTTCCGAAGAAAACAGCTTCATTTATTGAATGGAGCAATGCTCTTGAAGAATATAAGGAATCGGATAAATTCATCAAGGATGAACAATACTGGAAGAAAGCTTTGCAGGGACATGCGTCGTTTGAATTGCTGCATGAGATCAATTCCAATGAAAAGAAGGGATACGATAGCGTTAAATTCAGGCTTACAGCAGATGAAACTGAAATGCTACTCAATAAGGTAAATTCAGCATTTAACACAGAAATAAATGATATTCTTATTTCTGCTCTTGCCAAGGCTGTGTATCTTTATAACGGTCAGTCCGGAGTATTGGTATACATGGAAGGACACGGCAGAGAAGAACTTCATAAACGCATCGATATTGACAGAACAGTGGGCTGGTTTACAAATGTTTATCCGGTTATTATCCGCTCAGATGAGAATTGGGATAAGACGATTATTGAAAACAAGGATATGCTTCATTCTGTCCTGAATAACGGAATAGGATACGGACTTGTCAATGAAAGTTTCGAAAACTATGACGGAATAACCTTCAATTATCTTGGTCAGTTTGAAAGCGGAAACAGCAGTGATATGAAAAATGATGACTGCGAATATTATTCAGTCGGCATATCATCTGCTCCTAATAATAAAAACAAAACAAGTATTTCAATAAACGGAAGTATTTCAGACGGCATACTTGGCTTTGAAATAACTTACGATATCAGCAGTTTTACGAAAGAAGGCATGAAACTGTTAAGCATATGCTACCATGATGCTCTTAATGATATATGTCAATATTGTATAAACTATGATGATACTGTTATGACAGCAACTGATTTTGATTCGTCGCTTGATACGGATGATTTTAATGCAATAATTGATTTATTGTAAGAATGTGAAAAATAAATTGATTCAGCACCGTATAAATACTGTGCGGTGCTGAATCAGGAATTAGTAAGGGAGAATAATTATGAATGATAAAAATTCAAAGATAAAGAATATACAGAATATTTATTCGTTAACACCACTTCAGGAGGGAATTCTTTTTCATCATTTAAGTCAACCTGAATCAACAGGATATATTATACAAAGCTTATATTTATTCAATAAAGAATTTTCACCAGATATCATGGAAAAAGCTCTTGGACTTCTTTCATTAAAATATGATGCACTTCGTACAGCAATTATGTATGAAAAGCTGAAAGCTCCAAGACAGATAGTTTTCAGGGAGAGAAAACCTGAGTATACAATTATTGACTTAGGAGCAATGCCTGAAAACGAGGAAAAAATAGAGGTTGATAAGATAGTATACGATGATCTTCACAGAGGTTTTGACCTTCAGAAGGATACACTGCTTCGTTTTAAATTAATTATATCAAAAGGAAAAAGCAGACTGCTTTTTACGGCACATCATATCATAGTTGACGGCTGGTGCAGCAGTATTGTTCTTGGCAGCATCTTTGATTTTTATACAAAGCTTGAAAATGGTGCATCTCTGTCAGTTCTTGAAAGAGAAGTGGTTTTACAGAAAAAATCACAATGTGACTATGGCGACTATATCCACTGGCTTGAAAATCAGAATTTAAGAGACTGCTATAAGTACTGGGAAAAATATCTTGACGGGTATGAAGGAAATGCCGAAATAAAACCTGTCAGAAAAACTGAAAAATATGACGAACAGTCAACAGTACACAGTATAGTTCTTTCAGCTGAATGTTCGGCTAAATTGCTTGACTTTGCAAATAATGAGAAAGTAACTATAAATTCAATTGCAGAGATAATATGGGGACTTACTCTGCATTCATTTACAGGTGAAAATGATGTTGTATTCGGAAAGGTCGTTTCGGGCAGAAATGCCGATATAAAAGGAATAGAGTCAATTGTAGGTCTGTTTATCAATACTGTTCCTGTTCGTATAGACTTTGATGAAAAAACGATTATCAGAGAACTTATCCGCAGGCATAATGCGCAGAATATTGAAAGTACATCATATGATTACTGTTCACTTGCGGAAATACAGAGCCATACAAATCAAAGCAGTGAATTAATAAAAACTATATTTGTATTTGAAAATTATGCTTCCGGTACTGCAAATGAGCTTTCTGAATCAGACAGTTTATCAGATGAGCCTGACATTAAAGCAGTAGTTGAAAAGACAAGAGAGCAGACAAATTATCAGCTTACAGTTTCTGCACAAGTACTTAGTGACGGTAAGTTATACTTTGCGGTCAACTATGACAAAAATAATTATTGTGATGATGAAATCAAATTAATATTAAAACGTCTTGAAAAAATATGCTTTGAAATAGCAGAAGGTCCTGATAAGAAAATTAACGGCATAAATTTGATAACAGATGAGGAAAAGGAAAGAATATTATATGATTTCAATGCAACATCAGCAGATTATCCTCATGATAAAACAGTAATTGAGCTGTTTGAAGAACAGGCTGAGAAGTATCCTGATAAGGTATGCTTCATATATGACAGAAAAAATATTACTTTTGGCGAACTTAACAAACGTGCCAATATATTAGCGCATAAATTACGGGAGATGAACGTCAAGCCTGATGAATTTGTTGGATTGCTTATGAGCAGAAGCATAGAAATGGCGGTATCTTTGATCGCTGTGCTAAAATCAGGTGGGGCGTATGTGCCTATCGATCCTTCATATCCTGAGGAGAGAATAAATTTTATACTTAATGATTGCAAACCAAAGGCAGTTATTACAAATGAAACCATAAATAACCCGATTTCAAATGATATAGAATTAATAAACATAAATACAATTACTTTAAATGAAGATATATATGGGAATCCTGAACATATCAAAACACCTGACAATCTGATATATCTTATCTATACTTCGGGCACTACAGGACGTCCGAAAGCAGTAGCTATTGAGGACAGAAGTGTTGTTGCGGACATATGTAATTTCAGGAATATGATTGGAATTGATGAAAATGTTGTTTCATTGCAGCAGGCATCATATTCTTTTGATATGTTTGTTGAAGAATTCTATCCTGCAATCTGTACCGGAGGAACAGTGGTAACAGTTCCGTCCGAAATAGTTCCTGATGCACAAGTACTAAGAAACTATATAGACAGTAATAATGTGACTCTTATTCACTGTTCTCCTTTGCTTATGAATGAACTTAACCGTCTTGAACCATTAAAAACAGTTAAGACATTTATCGTTGGAAGTGACAGCCTTAATATTAATTACCTCAGCAATATTCTTAAATTGGATGCTGATGTATGGCAGGCTTATGGCCCGACTGAGGGCACGGTAATTACAACTGCTTATCACATCAAAAAGGCAGAAGAAAAATATTCAAAAATATATTTGAATGGATTAGTTCCTATCGGAAGTCCTAAAAACAATTCAAAGGTTTATATTATGAATGACGATAATCTTTGCGGAATCGGTACACCCGGAGAGCTGTGCATAACAGGAGACGGTTTGGCAAGAGGCTATCTTAACAGACCTGAACTTACAGCGGAGAAGTTTGTGAAAAATCCATTTGGTGAAGGAAGGATGTACAGAACAGGAGATCTTGCAAGATGGCTTCCAGACGGAAATATCGATTTTCTCGGCAGAATTGACGAACAGGTCAAAATAAGAGGATTTAGAATAGAGCTTGGAGAAATCGAAACAAGAATAAGAGAAATTGAGAATATCAGGGACTGTGCAGTAATAGCAAGAACTGATAATACAGGAGATAAGGAAATATATGCATACTACACAAGTGATATTGAGGTGAGTGTATCAGAGATAAGAGATACCCTCAGCGGAAGCCTGCCCGAATATATGATACCTGCATATATGATGCAGATAGATGCATTACCGGTAACTAAAAATGGAAAACT
>JAZUJY010000318.1:0-4702 GCA_045643005.1 Oscillospiraceae bacterium
TATTAGTTAAAAAACAAAAAAGTTGATGGAGAACCATTGATATCATCATTGCATTTTCTTTCTTCTTGTCTTGAAAAGCATTTTAATAAAAAAGTAATCGTTCTTATCGACGAGTACGATGTTCACAGGATATTTAAAACAGATAAGTGCAGAATATACTGAGGACGGAATTATTTCAGAGATGGTAATACCAAATTTACTATTTATTTTATATAATAAATATAGTATAATAATATTTGTTTAGAAATTATGATTTGTTAAAAGGAGGTTACGCTCATGCCCAACTACCCAATCCCAACCCATCTAAAAAATCTATTATCCGTTGACGTCCCCAATTCAGTAGATAACGGTCTCTCCGGCAACATTATCTGCCCCTGCGGATGCAGCAACTTTAACGTTTACCACAACCTTAACCGTGAATACAATCCTTCCATCCCATACGTTGAAAGCGAATCCTTAAAAGTCCTTCTCAAATGCACATCCTGCAACACTTCCCACATTCTCCTCGATGCTGCAACTCAAGGCTACGACGGCTTCGTCTGTCACGACGGTGTAACCGCAAAGGATGACACACTCGAACAATATTACTGTGACTCATGCGAAAGCTCAGATTTTCAGATCTACGTTGACATCGAAGTCGAGGACTATGATCAGTTTATAGACGAATGCGTAGAAGAATTTCCTGACAAATTTTCACCGGAAGATTATGTTGACGCATTCAACTGGATCGTAATAACTTTGACCTGCAATAACTGCAAAGAAAAAATAGAACTCGTAGATCTTGAACTTTCATAATCCTGTTCATCACTCAAACTTTTGAATAATTATTTATCAGAGGTACAACCCTTGATCTCAGATTCCTTCCTGTACAAAAAAGAAATAAACAAATCCGTACTCCTTGAAGGCTTCGGCATAGACTGGGAATACCTGACTCAAAAGAAAGGACAAAGATAAAAATGATTGACTTATCCAAAATAGATTTTAAA
Organism: Oscillospiraceae bacterium; assembly: GCA_045643005.1. Classification (GTDB taxonomy): domain Bacteria; phylum Bacillota; class Clostridia; order Oscillospirales; family Ruminococcaceae; genus HUN007. The sequence continues at coordinate 987 of JAZUJY010000318.1, forward strand.
ACCGGAAAGGTAACATATATTTCATACGAAGAATTAAAAGAAGATATGCTGCAGGTAAATTTCCCAAACAGCTTAATACTTGATCTTGGCTGGTATGATCCTGAATTTCGTATATATATCATCAAAGACTATGACCGGGAAAATCCTATTGCAGTTTACTCCGTTTATGATGAAGAACATTTGCTTAATGCATTAAACGAGGCTATAGACGTAGTTTCCAAAGAGCCGGAGAACCCCCTGACACACTCGGACAAAGACCAAATCGAATCTCCCGAAAATAAGGATGCCTGTCTGGAATACAGTATAGACGGTTATAACCTTATCAAAAAGAAAATATATGATTTAGCCGGTCAGCTATCTGAAATAAAACAACAAACTGATCATATTTTTACTTCACCTTTCGGAGTTGATATAGTTGTCGAAGGTGAAGGCAGAATGAGTATAGGACTTGCAGAAAATACGGTCTTATTCTATAAGTCTGAAGATTTTGAATCTCAGTTATCAGCTGTTGGAAATATTGAAGCAGCAGGAGAGTCCATGTTCTATTTTGGCGATTATTCTATTATTTCAGACAAATATCTTTTATCTTATGATTCAGCGCTGCAGGCAATAGAATTCTGGATCAAAAATGGTGAATTATCTGATGATATTTCCTGGACTGAAGAAATTTTTTGATCAATAAATCATTAAACTGCAGTTACAGCAAGAGAGACAATAGCAGATTGTATAAATGCTCAGCCGGAGGAAATAATATTCATCTGCTGCTCATGAAGAATGTGCACTTTTTAATACGGATGCAGGCAGGCTGTTGGGCATATTTCGATAGACGTAAATGATCTTGGTATCGATATGCTGTCCGCTTCAGCACATAAATTCAATGGTCCAAAAGGAACAGGATTTCTATTTATATTTTCTTTTTCTCTCCTTCCGGGTTCCTCTCTCGAATACATGCACATAACACCATATTCAACTATAATAATTAAACGAGGTAACAACAACCATGAAAATAGACAAAACCCTATACACCGGAAGACCCACCGACAAACGCACAGATACCGAAGAATCAATCTACAACCATCTTGATTCCCTCAACATTCCCTACCTCCGCGCCGACCACGAGCATGCCGACACCATGGAGGACTGCCTCCTCGTAGAAGAAGTCCTCGGCGCCAAAATATGCAAAAATCTTTTCCTCTGCAACCGTCAGAAAACTGAATTTTACATGGTACTTATGCCCGGCGATAAAAACTTCAAAACAAAATTCATAACAAAGCCTCTCGGCTGCGCACGCCTCTCATTTGCCGAAGCCGACAAAATGGCCGAATACCTTCACACAGTCCCGGGTTCAGTTTCAGCACTTGAACTCTTGTTTGACACAGAAAACAACGTTAAACTTGTAATAGACAACGACCTTATGAAGGAAGACTATATCTGCGGTCACCCCGGAATATCAACATCTACAGTCAAACTCTCAAAAGAGGATCTTATTACATATGTAAAGTCTGTCGGACATGAACCGGTGTTCATTGATCTGATGACTGAGGAATAAAGTTTTTGCTGACTGAAGATTTAATTTTATTGATCAAAAGGAGACTGACATAATGAACACTGAATTTAAAAGCGCACCTGTACTCCCGTTTAAACTGATCGATATCAGTACAGATGACGAACGGTTTATACTTCAGTTTAAAAATTTTCATGAAAATCAGGATGAACACTCTGTCAGAAGAGGCGGTGTCACAGGAGATTTTGAAGTAATATACAAATGTCCCGGAACCGAAACAAAATTTGAATGTGCTCTGACAGCCGGAGATCTGTATACATTTTACCTTGAACTTGATAACGTGTCTGAAGGCTTTGATGATACAGCAGTTCTTGAACATTCTGAAAACGGATCAAAGCTTACAGAGATCAGAGTAACTACCGATAAAAAAGGTCACTTTACAGTAAACGGTCTGGTGAAAAACAAAAATAATAATTTTAAAAGCGGATTTTTTTTCGAGATGGTTATGGACAGTATTTATCTTCATGAAACATTTTCTGCTTTTGAACCATTTTTTAAAGAACTGGAAAAAATCCAGGGAAACAGAAATTTTATCTGATATTCAGGTATTTTGATAAATTAAATTTTAAATCAGAAACAGTAGGTTATTTATGGAAAAAATGAAGAAAAAATTAAAAAACAAATTAATTTTAAAGTATATGATATTTCTTGTTACAATATTGGTTTCATTGTCAATAGGAATTACAGCGTTTTTGCCGACTAAAGGCTGCTATTTATTCTTTTGGGGAATATTTTTGGTTCTTTCCGTTATTCTGTCAATTTTGATTATTTTATGGAATAAAACATTTAGTTTCGATGATGATATAAAAAATGAATCAGCCAGAACTGCCATTTACTCATTGTTTTCAGAAGAAAATCTGAGCGATTTCAGTTACTATGAATATATAATATGGCTTTCATGGGGTGTTATAAAAGAATATAATTACGGAGAATTTGATGAAGAAATAAATCTTTTAAAATTATATCTGGATGGCAATGTAAAATCGAAAGCATATATATGTAAAGATGATTTTAAAAAAGTGTGTAAGATTCTGAGCGGGCTGACAGATAAGCGCGACAGATGTGATTATCTCAGCAGACGGCTTGAAGAAAAGTTCAATATCAGTTTCAAAAATTCAAAGCTTTTAAATTTATTAAAAGACAAAAATATTATTACGTACTGTGTAATCATTTTATTACATCTGATTGCATGTTTTCTTCCGGATGAAATAAATAATTTTTCTCTTGAAAAAATAAAAAATGTATTGTTCTATATTCCGGGAGATATATTGGTAATATTGATCTACAAAGGGTTTATTCAGGAAAGTGATAATAAGAACATGAATATATGAATATCGGATATAACAACACAGAGGATATCCCCCCGCCTCTGCTTGTTAAAAGCAGAGCTTTGAATACAAGGAGAGAAGGGGTATACTTATCGTTTTAGTCAGCAGAGTACCTTCCGGTCAGACACTTCTCATACCCTTTCCAAATTCACCTGCCCACCAACTGATGTAAACTGTGCTCAGCATCCCTGTAACACAGCAAACTGTAAGTAAATTCTGTAAAAAATGTGCAGAAGATGAAATGCAGCATAATACAGTACATAATACTAAAATCGATCCGATCACTGCACCGCCTCTTATCAATTTCTTATCATTTGACCTTACTGCTTTTCTGAATGCCGTCACTGCCGGAATAAATAAGACACAGCAAAGAAATGCAATGATAAACGCAGGAACTATTCGGTCAGTTCGTATAAACCACAGTCCAAGCACGGGAACAATATTCAAAAGCGCCGGATAAAACAGCATTTCAGAACTGCCAAGTTTGAAGAATAATGCAATGACTGTCAGTATTACAGTGATTACATATGGCACCCAGATATGTGATAAAAAAAGATTCATTTGGATTCCTCCGTTTTACATTTGACTGAATCTATTATCACTTTATCAGTCAACAAGTTTTAGTCCCGGATTTGCAGAATAGCTTACAATACTTTTTTTTCCGATTTCTTCAATCGAATATTTATCCTCAAAAGTAACCTCAACCGCAGTATCCGTATCAGAATTAAGCCAGTGTGAACGCAAAGTAATGTTAATTCTGTCTTTTGTAATACTGTTGATTTTGAGTTCGGATTTATGATCACATTCTGACCATCCGTGCTTTC
>JAZUJY010000319.1:0-20271 GCA_045643005.1 Oscillospiraceae bacterium
TGATGTATATCCGTGTATCTCTCTGGTTTCGTCAAAGGATTCCTTCTGAATATATTTTTCTTTTATATCCTTTATACTGATGTTTTCAAACTCCCTGACACATCCCTTTAAAATATGGGCTGCTATGGTTTTGTATCTTAGCAGCGTTTTTGCCTGGACGTCATTTGATGCTGATGCTCCTGCACTACTTATTTCGTTTGATAAATCATTTTTTACTTTCAAGTTATTTTTCTCCTTCTATTGTAACATATTATTTTAATTATTACAATAAAATCATGTTACCATATATATACAGTACAGTCAACAGGAATGGTATAAAAGGTAAATTTTTGCCCTGAAATGCACTTTTTTTATTATGAGAATGAAGAAAATGAGGTCGTAAATAGTTTTACTGCAACGTAGAAGATATCACCTGCTTCTGTTTGTTAAGTCATCTGTGGAATACTATCCAGCAGATGCAAAAAAATACAGCACTCTCTTTTCGAAAAATGCTGTATTGTGAATATTCTATTTTTGTATTTGACAGAAAGACGGTCATTAAGACATTTACATTGATTCTACAACAATTGAACTTTACTGATCTTCCTGTCTTAATTTGTTTTTGATTATTTCCAAATATTCAGGTGTGATTTCGAAAAATTCAAGAATACTTTTATCATCCATGCCTTGTCTGATCTTTTTACTTATCATTTTTTCCATGGCAGATGCTTCCCCAAGTTCGATTCCGATTTCAATACCCTTTTCTTTTCCTTCTTTCAGACCTTCATCTCTTCCCTGCTTTAACCCTTCGTCTCTTCCCTGCTTCAGTCCTTCATCTCTTCCTTGCTTCAGACCTTCATCTCTTCCCTGCTTTAACCCTTCATCTTTTCCTTTGCTAAACCCATTCTCTGATGCGACGTCTATATAGTATTCAAACAGATTTGCGCCCACTTCACTCATCGCCTTTCTGTACTCGGTCGTAAGCTCTATATCATATTCTTCTTCAAGCTTTTTTTGTTTTTCTTCATTTTTCAAATTCGGAGCAAACAGTACTGAGAGCATGTTTATCAGCTTGTTGTGGCGGTTATTGGCATCGTAGTTTCTGTGAAGACAGATCATGATCACTTCCATCACATCATAATCGCTTTCATTCAGATTTACATTTCCTACTACATTTTCCTCGGTTATTCGGTATCTGTTCATCGAGTCTTTGTACTTGTCATCCGGGTTCAGGCATATCCAGATCGATATCACCTTTTTGATTTTTCCATAATCCGATGATGTAAATTCTGTCCCGTACTGTGCCGAGATAAGTCTTGATCCATAGTAGACTCCGCGTTTCACAAGAGGATATCCGGGATTGAATTTGTTTTGCGGTTCGAGGTTTATTATGAACTTTGTCAGTGTATCCTCATTCGGAAGATATGCATAAAAGACAAGATCAAAAAATACTGTGCCTTCCTTCGAAACTGCATCTTCGTTGCTAACTCCCCTGATCTTTTCCGGTGTATCTGATGTATATCCGTGTATCTCTCTGGTTTCGTCAAAGGATTCCTTCTGAATATATTTTTCTTTTATATCCTTTATACTGATGTTTTCAAACTCCCTGACGCATCCCTTTAAAATATGGGCTGCTATGGTTTTGTATCTTAGCAGCGTTTTTGCCTGGACGTCCTTTGATGCTGATGCTCCTGCACTACTTATTTCGTTTGATAAATCATTTTTTATTTTCAAAATACTTTTTCTCCTTTCATTGTAACATAATATTTTAAATATTACAATGAAAATATATTACCATATATATACAGTGCAGTCAATAGAAATGGTATAAAAGGTAAATTTTTGCCCTGAAATGCACTTTTTGAAAATATAATATCCTGTTTTATGCATAGTACTTGTTTTTGCTGCAATATCATTTATGCCATATATACTTGAAAATAACCTCAGAACCGGATTTGAAATGAGTAATACTGGCGATGTTATGGACGAAGATCCTAACGGATTTCTTTAAAATATAAGATGTTACTTATCAGTTATTCATGATATGATGTGCAATGTTTTTTCTATCATCGGATGCCATACACTTTTGATACAGTCATATCCCATTCACCACTTTTTCTAAGCAGGAATTCAATTATATCACGTACAGCCCCATATCCGCCTTTAATGTCGCTTACATAATCAGCAATTTCTTTTACTTCACGACATGCATCTGCAGGACATCCAATAAATCCACATAACTTCATTGAAGAAAGATCATTTAAATCATCTCCAATATACACTACTTCTTTTTTATCTATAGATTTTTCTATTAGAAAACGCTCCAGATATTCAGCTTTATCTTTTATATTTTGAACAAGATAATCAACTTTCAACTCGTTCATTCTACGTGTAGTCGCTTTGCACTCTCTACCTGTAAGTACCATTATTTTAGCACCTGCTTGATGCAAAGCATAAAATCCTACACCATCCTTTGCACAAAATTTTTTTGATTCGTTTCCGTTTTCATCATAATAAATTCCTCCATCAGTCAGAGTACCATCTACATCAACAACAAAATATTTCTGTATCATTTTTTCATTCTCCCTAATTAATATATTCATTCAGTATGCTTTGGTTGAAACTATAACAACACAGAGGATATCCCCCGCCTCTGCAGGCGGCGGGGGATATCTTTCCGCTCAGTCGGAGTACAATCTCCGACTGTTTGGTCAGCGATTCTACGAATCGCCTCTGCTTGTTAAAAGCAGAGCTTTGAAGGTAGAAAAACTGAACTGAAGCATCACTAAAATTAAAGATTCTTTAACTAAAAATATTCTTCTGGATATTTTTAGTTTTCACAACTAATTTCCGGAATCATAAAATTGTCTCTGTCAATATTAATTGCAATAGCCATATCAAGTCCGGAATTTTTTCGATCATTTATTACTATTCGTTCACCATACGGAATATTAAAAATAATATCATCATATCTAATATTTTTTTCTTTTAAAAATGATATAGTCATTTCAATATACTCGTCTGTCCTGGCTGTAAATATTATTATTTTATCAGTTAGTGGAATTGAATCGACATATTCTTTTGCTCCTTCCAGAAGAGTATCAACACCATCTGTTTTATAACCGTTATGTTTAACAAGGGTTCCATCCAAATCAAGTATCCATGTTTTAGGAAGTGTTGACAGAATAAGTTTTTCACGCATATTTTGAAGACTCCTTTGTATTCTATTTTGAAGCTTTGCTTTGAACAATGCAGAGGCAATTCGAAGAATCACTTTCGTTGAAGTCAGAGATTATACTCTGACTTCAATGAAAGGATAGAACTCGCTGCCTATAGAGGCGTGGAATATTATCTTCGTCGTTATAGTGTCAGATTGTCAATCATCTGAATTATTTCATCTTCTTTTTTACTACTATAAGAAAGATATACTGCATCAATAAAGGGATTAATGTCTCTTAAATCATAATATAAATGAACAGACTCAGGCAGTAAACAATGTGATGATTCTGACATTATTAACTTAGAATATAATACAATACTTGAGCTGATACTTTCAGAAGCTACTATTGCATCAAATATGCCGGAACGCACACCTATACACTTTTTGGCAACACCTGATGCATAACATAATTCTTCAATACTTAAATCACACTTGTTTGTATCTGGTATAACATTATCGAAACTATTGGTAAAAATTTTTTCTATACCTTTTCCACTTAGTCTGTCAACTATTTTTTGCCAGAAAGACATACTATTAATCTGAATTGTCTGTGCAAATGGAAATATAATTACAGAATCCCTATATATTGCCTTTATTGTCTCTTTTCTTTCGTTAGGAATACATGAAAATTCGCCTGGTACCGGCTTCGCATCAAGAGGAATACCAAGTAAATCTTTAAAATGATACACAAATGGTATATCCTGATTAATTTCAAAAGAAGTCATACTTAAATCCTTAGGTTTAAAATGTCCATAAAGAACATTTTCTTCATTATATTTTTCATTGCAAACTATATATAACCTCAATGACATCATCTGTATATCTGTAAAAGCTATACTGTTTATCCATGGAAACATTTTAATTAATCCTATATGATTTTCTCTTATAATTAATACAACATCGTTATAACCACATTGTTTTTTATATTCATTAACATATAATACAATATTAACTGTATCCCCAATACTACAGGGACATATAATATATTTTATTTTATTATTCTTTAATAGTGCATTATATATCTTTTCACCTATTTCAGAAAGCTGTAACATTTCATCTTCAGTCATTTGATTTTACTCCTATTTTATTTTAATTTGCCAATTGCTCCGCCAGGATGATTTTTTTTAAAATCCTGTAATTTAAGTCCTAGTTTTGAAGCTATCTGCATTGCAAGTCCCTGAAGCACAATTAGATTAATTGTTGTAGAATTGTTCGGCATAATATTCCACATATCCCCTTCATGAATCAAATCAAGAATAACACAATTATCAATTTCCTTTGTAAGAATACTATTTTTCGAAAAAGTAAGAAGCCATTTATTAATTTTCCTTGTTTCAAGAAGTCTTGAAAGATAAATTGATTCACTTGTTTCTCCACTCTTTGTAAGAATAATAACCATATCCCCATCTTTTATAATGCCCATATCCCCGTGAACAGCAGAATTTGTATTTAAATAATAAGCATCAAGTCCAAGAGAAAGCATTGAACCTACAAATTTTTCACAAACAGGTACATTTTTACCAAGACCGGAAACAATAACCTTGTTTCCGTTTTTTAGTACAGAAACGGATTCCTTTACCCATCTTTCAAAAACATCCATATCCATAGAGTTAATTGAATAATTAATTTCCTTTAACTGTTTTTCAAAATATGACGTCATTTACAACACCTCTTCCAAATAGTATAGACCATTATAAAATGCACCACATACTGAATCATAATCCTGCCATGCATATGTAGTTAATGAAAGCCAGATTATTGCATGAAGGAGTTTTATTTCATTTTTATCTGCACCTGTTAAATCAAAAAACGTACTTTCTGTATTTTCCCAGCCATTTGATTGTATTTTAATTGTGACCTCATCACTAATATCAAGGGTAAAATTTTTGAGATTAAACTGATCGTAGTTACCAACTACAGAATAATAAAGCTTAGCCCAATCATATCTTTCATCACCATACAACTCAGTAAATCCAAAATATCCTCTTGGGTCAATCAAAACAACTTCTCCTGAATCTCTGATCATAAGATTCGAAAATGTACAGTCACCATGAATAAATGAAAATTCTTTACATTTTATATTTTCAATTTTTTTTTCAAGTTCTCTTTTATAATAAAACACATTTCTGCATTTTCTCCCGTTTATAGTGATGAATTCTTCTCTTGCATGTGGAATCAAATCCTGAACAGTTGAGATTCGATTCATAGTTTTATTAAAATATGCTTCCTTAATACTAAATGTATCAACTGTTGTATGTTTAAGAGTGTGTATTTTTTTTAATGAATTAACAAGACTTTTCAATATTTCTTTTTTTTGCAATAAATCAAGATTAAGTTCATAAACTGTATTTCCTTTAATATACTCCATTTTAAGTGGATTTGTAGAATACACCTTAGGAATAATATCTATATTCTGATTTCTTATAAAATTATACCATCTGCATTCGCGTTCAGCAAGTTTTTTCCCCTGCAAATCTTTGGCTTCCTTAGTAAAAATTCCACCTTCAACTGTTATCTTGTTAAATGGCCGGCATTTTTCTGTAGTAAGTTTTTTATATTCTTCAATTATTCCAAATTCTCTTGTGCCGGCAAGACTTAGCTCTTTAAATTTCATATTACTTTGCTGCATCCATCTTACCAGTTCACCACTTTGAGGAACTTTTGAAAGTTTATTTTTATCTGTAAAAAGAAAGAAACCGGCAACACCATGATCAAATGATTTTTCTTCGTTAAAAACTTCATTTGTGTAATTCCATCTGCACTGAAAAGTTTTCGAAATACCTATATAATCATTCAAAGCTTTTCCATCATTTACATATTCATCAGGAAGATGAAAAGATTCAGGAAGAACCAGATCAGCCCATATCAGCATAAAAGATTTATCATCAGGTATTAGCTGAACAGCCTGTAATATTCCCGAGCAAGTTCCTGTTCCTTCAGCATCCACTACCTGATATTTTACATTTGCAAAACATGAAAGATACTCATGCATTACTTCTTTTTTATAGTCTGCAATTATAATAAATCTTTTTTCCGGATATCTTTTAAATAAGTGAAATATCATCGGCAAATTATTAATCGGAACCAATGCTTTAGGTTTATTTTTTGTCAAATATTCCAGACGCGTTCCTTTTCCGCCTGCCTGTACAATAATATAATCCATAGTTTCCCCCCACAATAATCAACATAAACTTTATCACTATATCTATTGGAACACTGTTTTGATATATCTAAACCCAATTCACCACTTTTAATAACGACGAAGAGGATATCCCCCACCTCTGCTGTCACAAAACTTATGTAAGCGTACCACAGAATCCACCACAAATCTCAGCATATTTCATTAACCCTATTAATGTTTCTTTTTCAGATACTGAATAATTATCATGTATTCCAAGCATTTTTATTAAACGATCACGAACCGGCTTTACTTTGCGTGATATCCCGCCCGAAAATACTATTCTGCTTATTTTCTTATCATATATATTTACTTTTTTATATATATTAAAATAATTATCCGCCATTTGTGAAAAAACCACATTACTCAAATTTTTTAATGTCAAATCATATTCTCCGATATCATATAATGAACCTTTATTATGATCTGTTACTGCATTTTCAAAAAAACTGAGATCACATTTCATATCAACAGTTTCATCATCATGGTAATTAGAAATAAGTATATTCCATATTTCATCATCACTCACATCTTTTGAAAAACAATGAAAGATATCCTTTATAAACCGGATATATACATTTAACGCCCTGCCGGAAGGAATATGAGGTATTGTTCGCAGATAATATCCATAAAAAAACGGACGGATCTGATAATCCAATTCTCTTTTTACCTCTCTTGTCAGCATAGAAATCTGTGCTCCTGTCCCCAGATTGAAAGAAACCTCGCTGTCATTTGATAATCCGGCACCAAGTAATGCTGCCTGCTGATCACCAATAGCCGGATATGCATTGATTATTCTGTTATTAAACTTAAATGAAACAATATCATTTCCTATTTTAGGAAATATAACTTTTCCTGAGGAACAAAATGATGTGATCTTTTCATTCCAGTTTCCTGTTCTTAAATCACACATACCTGTAGCTGCAGCATTAGTGATATGACATACCGGCTCTTTTCCGCTCAAAGCCTTGATTATATAATCTCCAAGTGTATAAAATCTTAAATTTTTATATTTATCCAGTCTGTGAATTAAATACAACAAATTGCTGCCCGGAAGATTACTTCGTAAAGGCATACCTGTATATATAATATCTTCGCTGTCAATATTTTTCCCAATCAAATCAACAGAGTCAAATCCGTTAATTTTTATTCTTCCATATTCCTTTTGCCATGAAATATAATCAGTAACAGGAACATCATTATCAGTCAGAATAAATCCATGCATCTCATTTGAAATACACAAATTATACTCTTTTCCTTCCTCTGAAAAATCCTGAATTATTTTTTTGATATTATATATTATTAAATTGATCTGTTCTATTTCTTCAAAATTCTTATTTATATTTACTTCCGGAGATGCTATATCCTCTCTTTTAAATATTTCACCATTTTCCGAAAATAAAGCTGCTTTAATAAAACTTGCTCCGCAATCAATTGCTATAGTATTCATGAGTTGACTCCAGATAATCATTAAATGTTTTTTTCAGTTTATCATCAATTTTTAATGGATATACTACAAGTTTGCTTTCTCCGGCGAGCAAAGCAAAGCTAAGTGTGTCACCCTTAACTTTTTTATCAGTTTTTATAAGATTAAACAATCTTTCTGAATCTTCAATTTTTATCTCATCTGTAAGAAAAATATCACGAATCAGTTTTTTTATTTTTAAATAATATTCTTTTGAAATCAGTTTTTCAGTATATGAAATATAATTTACAACATCTATTCCCCATATAACACCTTTTCCATGCGGAACAGCATTTTGTGTATAAGCTTCCAGAGCATGACCAAAAGTATGTCCATAATTAAGAACCCTTCTGTAATCAGATTCAAATTCATCTGCCTCTATGACTTTTTTCTTTACCATAAGTCCACGGTATAAATACTTAGCAATATTACTGCACGGGAAATACTGTTCTTCTTTTTGCAATTCATTAAAAAATTCCGGAGTTTCTGTCAATGAAAACTTCAGCAATTCACCCCAGCCGTTTAAGTAATCCTCATGGGAAAGTGTATCAATAAATCTTGTATCTATAAAAATTTTTTTTGGAGGATAAAAAACACCGATCTGATTTTTTATTTCACCAATATTTATTCCGCATTTTCCACCTATACACGAATCGCACATAGACAACAATGTTGTAGGAAAGAATATCCAGTCAACATTTCTTAAAAACAAATTACTTGCAATTGTAGTTACATCCTGTGTAATTCCACCGCCGAAACAAACAATCTTCCAGTTCTTTTTTACACCTGTTTTCTGCATAAATCCTATAATAGACATTACAGTATCCATATTTTTTTCAGATTCAACAGGATTCATAAGATACAGTTTACTCTTGTCTATGCCTGAAAAATCATTTATATATAAATTATAAACATTTTTATCTATAATATAGGCTGTTGTGTCTGTAAATTCTTCTGTTTTTTTCTTAAAACAATCAATAAATTCAACAGTATAATCATAAAGACTTGACTTTATATTTATCATTTGATAATCCATTTTAAACCTCACTTTTTACTCATAATAGCTTGAAGTAATAAATACAATATTCTTACAGTTATGTGCATTGTTTTTAAAATCATGAAACATATCACGAATTTCTTCATTCAGTTCATTCCAGTCATTTCCATTGTTAAGACTTGGTAGAAATTCATCTGCAAAACTTTCATTATACTGAGATTTAAATCCATCAAATCCTGCAACACTAATTTTAGGAATATTCATTCTGTCAAAGAATCTTAAGCAGCATAATACTGCATTGTCGTAAAATTTCCAGCCACGTTTCACTGATTTTTCAAAACTTATTATTGATTCATTTTTTTCAGGAATAGTTTTTATACTTGAAACTAAAATGCGATTAATTGAATAAAACTTATCTGAATGAACTTCTTTTGCATATTCATATCTTGCGGAATTAGAAAAGAATACATAGTCATAATCATACCCTTCAATAAGTGCATTTACCCCAATAACTACCGGTTTTTTATCCTTTATAAAAGCCTTTATTTCTTTAAAGTTTTTAATTACACTTTTTCCGGGAGCTATCAATAAAATATTTCTGTCTTTAAATACTGAATATAATTTTGAAATTTCAGCAGTATCATCAATCATATATGCATTGTTCTTTAAGTATTTTTCTTCAAGAAGATCGTAATCATATTTTACCCGGTCTTCTTCATTAAGAGAACATATTATATTTCTCATATCATGTGAATTTGTTCTGTGATTGTTAAGTAAATATGCAATATTATTGACATGGCAGCAATACATGCCTGCAATAAAGTATGGCGTTGAATATCCCCATTTATATTTTTCCATAAAATACGTCATATATATATCTATAGCATCCATTATTGCATCCATATCATAATGGCACTTCATTTTTCGGTTTAAAAAACCCACAAGTAATTCTGTTGTTGTATTTCCTGCACCTCTGCCCATACCACACAAACTTGAATCAGCAATTATATCTCTTTCTTTATCTTTAAACATTTTAATAAAATGCTTGGTGAGTGCAAATGACATTTGCTGATTATTGTGTGAATGGAATCCTATTTTTATTCCTTTGTCCAGATTTTCATCAAATATTCCGGCTATATGCTCCAGTTCCTCCTCAAACATCGCACCAAAAGTATCAACAATAGATATAGCTTCCGGTCTGGCATCATTTATCTCATTTATTAATTCAATAAGTTTATCATCAGAATAAGCCAGCGTATTTGCAGCCTGATAAAATACACGATATCCTTTCTTTTTTATTTTTTTTCCAACTGCTATTCCTTCTTTAAATTTTCCTACCGGAAATACAACTCTTATAGCATCTATTGTCTTTCCGTCACACTCCGGCAATAATGAAACATCATATCTGTCCCAGTCGATCATAACTGTGTATATACATGATGACTTCTTCTCATTTAAATAATATGAAACATCGTCAGGAACATGAAAAAAACTTGACCCTCTTTCATGTTCATTGTTTTTCAACCAGCCGCATTCAATAATATCTATTCCGGCGTCCTGAGATTTACTGATTATTCCCTTTATTGCAGCCTCTCCGAATTTTGAATTTACTATATACGCTCCATCTCTCAATGTACAGTCAAGCAAATATATTTTTCCCATTAGTATCCTGTCCTTTCTGTTATATTCTGTTTTTTAACCCATTCTATAGTATTCTTTATTCCATCATCAAAACTAGTTTCTATCTGAAACCCTGTATCTGATTTTAATTTACTTATATCGCATTTTAAGCACATAACCGAATTCTCGTTATATGGAATAATACCAAATCCTAATTTCATATCAGGATTAATTATATTTCTGATTTCACATATATAGTCTTTAAGCGGTCGGGATATCCCTGAACCAACAACATATACCCGGCTACTGTCCACTTTTTCTGCCATCAAATAAAATGCTCTGGCTACATCTCCGGAATATATGAAATCCCATATCTGTTTACAATCTGTAAGTTTAGGAATTCTATTATTCAATAATTCTATAATTGTGTAGTTAAGAACAGTATTTAATATATAATTAGGACCATAACTCGAAAGGATCCTGGTCCAGATATGATTAATTCCTTTTTTTTCACATTCCAGTCTTGTCATCTGACCTGCACAGAATTTTGCTGCTCCATATGGTGTTTCCGGTCTGCATGCAAGATCCTCAGTTAATGTTTCATAGGTTCTTCCGTATTCAGCCTGTGAACCGGCACCTATAAAGGTTCTGCATCCAAGCCGTTCTGCCAAATTCACAGCATCAACGGAATACTGAATGTTATCAATCTGTGCTTTTATATTGCTTCTTTCAGAATTTCCATGAGTGCTCGCCCATGCAAAGTGAACAAAGACATCCGCTTTTTCGCCATCAGTCTGTAAATTGACCATTTCTGATATATCACATTTAATAACTTTTATATTATTGTGAACTGGAATTCTGCCAATATTTTTCGACTCTGGATTTACAAATGCAAGTACTTTTTTCTTGTTTTTTATGCACTCTTCAATCAAAGCAATTCCTAAAGATGATGTAGCCCCTGATATCGCCATTTTTTCCATATGATACCCCTTACTTATCTATGAAACTTTTTTTTGTATTAGCTGACAGCAATGATGCCCCTCCATCAACATTGATCACAGCCCCTGTAATATATGAAGCATCCTCAGAGACTAGGAATAATGCTGCTTTTGCTATTTCTATCGGCTGTGCTATTCTTCCTATAGGTATTGTTCCGTCAAACCGTGAAAAATCTCTGTTTGTAAATAAATTTGTTTCAGTTAATCCGGGACATATACAATTCACTCTTATTTTATCTGAATAGTTTAGTGCAAGAATTTGTGTAAACTGAATCGTGGCTGCTTTTGACGATGCGTACATATAAGTAGCTCTTCCTCTGACATTTGACTGTAAACCATCTATTGATGCATTATTTAATATACAGCCATGATTATCACATAATATATCTATAAAGGCTTTAGACATGAACATCTGTGAAGTTGTATTTGTATCAAAGCACTTTCTCCAGTTATCATATGTAATATCCTCAAGTTTACTCATCAGTAAAATTCCAGCATTATTAAAAAGTATATCTAATTTACCATATTCACATAAGACAAACTTTTTCAATTCTTCTATTTGATTTTCACATGTTATATCGCATTTATAAAAAACAGAGTATCCACTATTATTTTCAATTTCATTGACTATTTTCTTTCCTTTTTCCTCATTTCTGCCAACCAGAATAACGATTGCACCTTCTTGGGCAAAAAGTCTGGCGGTTGCTTCGCCTATTCCGGATGTAGCTCCTGTAATCAATGCTGTTTTTCCATCTAATTTCCCCATAGTAACCTCTTATTCATCAATAGTTTCTATATACATATTTTCTTTAAGTTCTTTACGTTCAAGAAACGGATACATATCCTCCAAAGGTGGAGAATACAATGAACCATCCTCACGTTTTTTAGTTGCTGATTTAGGTTCAAAAAACTGATCAGTATCACAAAACACTTCTAATATCGCATAACCCGGAGATAAAAAGAAATCATTAAGAGTATCATCAGTTTTTTCTTTTTCATTGCAGAAGAAATACGGAATATTAAATGCATATGCTATTTTTTTGAAATCAGGAAAACCAAGATCATTACTGTCAGGACCAATTCCAACATAATTTCCTTCAAATAAATTTGTCTGTGTCACTCTGATTTGATGATATCCGTTATTATTAATAATTATTATTTTAATACAATAATTATTGGTTACTATAGTCTGTAACTCCTGCAGATTCATCATTATACTTCCATCACCGGCAATACAAACTATTTGCCGTCCATTATTTTCGACTGCTTTACAAGCACCAATGGCAGCAGGAAGATCATATCCCATGGACGATAATGCACAATTCATTATAAATCGGCTGTTCTTCTTTATATAATACACTGCACTGCCAACAACACTTGCAGAGCCATTGGCCACTACAGTTACAGCATCACTTTCAAGTCTTCGGCTCAGTGTATCCATAAATGAATATATATTTAACGGTGATTTCTGCATATTCTGTTTTTCAGTAACAACAGGATATGTTTTTTTCCATTTCCGGCACTGTAAGATCCATTCATTATTTTGTACCAGCTTGCTCTCTCGTTTTATTTTATCTGACAATTTCTCAATAAAAATTTTGGCATCACATAAAACAGGATAATCAACTTTGATTGTTGGTTTTTTTAACTCATCCGGATCTATATCAACATACACAATATAACTTTCCCTGGCCCAGGTTTCCGGCTGATATCCAACCTGATATATATTTAGTCTGCTTCCGACAGAAATAAGAAAATCACTGTTCTGAACTGCAAAATTTCCCGCTCTGTCTCCCATTATTCCAGCTCGTCCACAATAAAACTCATTATCTGTTTCAATTAAATCTATACTGTTCCAGCATGTTACTACCGGTATTTTTAATAATTCAACAAGTTTTCTGAAGCTATCATAAGCACCCGAAATCCTGATGCCGTTTCCAGCATATAAAACCGGTCTTTTTGATTTTTTTAATTTTTCTATAATTACGCTTATATCTTTTTCGATATTAAAACTCTTCTCATCAGGTTCATAGCCTTTTAAACCATCAGTTTCTATATAAGACCCTTGAATATCAACCGGTATATCAAGCCAGCACGGTCCCGGTCTGCCACTTTTACAAATGTATAATGCTTTTTCAAGACAATACCTTATTTTATCCGGTCTGTCAATCATCTCAGAATATTTGCATACCTTATCAAGTACTGAAACAATATCAAACTCTTGATTTCCAAGAGTTCTGAGATCAAGATTATTCTTTCTGACGGTTAAAGCTGACTTACATTGACCTGACAGAACAAATACAGGAATTGAATCCTGATATGCACCAACTACTCCGTTTAAAGCATTTATTGCTCCCGGACCACTTGTAACACATAAAGCTGCTATTTTATTATTTACTCTGTAATATGCTTCAGCAGCTATAGATGAAGCCTGCTCATGATGATTATAAACACATGAAATTCCATTATTATGACCAAGCGAATTATTCAAATGCATCGCTCCGCCGCCAACAACTGAAAACACAGTTGTAATACCGTTTTTAAATAAAAAATCTGCAATGTAATCTGATACTTTTATTTTCATTTTATATACTCCATTTTTAGCTCAGATAAATAATAATCATGGTACATCCATAGCTATCATTTACCTTTTCAAATGTATACCTGCCATTAAGTATTTGTAATAATAATTAGCGAATTATATTCTTTATTTCTCTTATTGTTTTGTCAAGCATCATATTATTCATACCCGGATACACGCCTATCCAAAATGTGTTATTCATAATTATATCAGTATTCTCAAGACTTCCACATACTCTGAAGCCATCAGCTTTTTCTCTCATTTTATTAAAGCATGGATGTTTTATTATATTTCCGGAAAACAAAAGCCTTGTTTGAATATTGTTATGTTCCAGATATTCGATTACTTTTCTTCTGTCAATATTATCCTTTAATGTTACAGCAAATCCGAACCAGCTTGGATCTGAATTAGAAGAAGCTTTTGGAAGAATTAATTTATCACTTAAATCTTCCAGGTTGTTATACAAATATCTGAAATTTCTTTTTCGTGCTTCAATAAAATCATCCAGTTTATCCAGCTGTGCAACTCCAACCGCAGCCTGCATATCTGTAACTTTTAAATTATATCCGAAATGGGAATAAACATACTTATGGTCATATCCATCAGGAAGTTCACCGAACTTTCCATCAAATCTGTGCCCGCAAAAATTATCCTTTCCGGAAGGGCACACACATTCTCTTCCCCAGTCTCTCATTGAGTGTATAATTTTAGCCAGAAGACCATCGTTAGTATAAACAGCTCCTCCTTCCCCCATAGTCATATGATGAGGAGGATAAAAGCTTGAAGTACCAATATCACCGACCGTTCCGGTATAATATTCTTTTCCTTCCAAACAGTATTTTGAACCCAATGCATCACAATTATCCTCAATAAGCCAAAGTCCATGTTTGTCACAAAATGATTTAACTGTTTTCAAATCAAAAGGATTTCCTAAAGTGTGAGCTATCATTACAGCTTTGGTTTTCTCAGAAAAAGCATCTTCCAGCTTTGAACAATCAATATTATATTCCGGAATTGTAACATCAACAAATACCGGCACTGCTCCAAACTGAATAATAGGTGAAACAGTTGTTGGAAATCCTGCCGCAACAGTAATAACTTCATCTCCGCGTTTAATAGCACGCTCTCCTAAAAGATCAGAGGTTAAAGCCATAAAAGCAAGAAGATTTGCTGATGATCCTGAATTTACTAAAAAACAATGCTTAACATTAAATTTTTCTGCAAAATTCTTTTCAAAACTCTCAGCGTATTTTCCGGTTGTCAGCCAGAAATCAAGAGCACTGTCAACAAGATTCACCATTTCTTTATGATCATATACTCTTCCGGAATAATTTATTCTGTCTCCCTGTTTATATTCTTTCTTATGAAATGTATCACAATATGTCTTAACAAGATCAAGAATCTGTCTTCTCATAGCCTCTTCATTCATATTATTCACAATACTCCTTTATTTGTCTGATAGCATAATCATGCATATTTGTACCTGCAAAATACTCTTTATACCATTCAACAGTTTTTTTGACTGACTTATCAATATTCCACTTTGGAGTCCATCCGAAAACAGATTGTATTTTTGAACAATCCAGTTTTAAAAAATTTGCCTCATGCGGAGCATTTCTCTCTGAAATATTCTCCCATGAAATGTTTTCTCCCCATTCTCTGCAAAAAATATCAGCCAGTTCACCTGTCGATATACAATTTTCTATTTTAGGTCCGATATTATAATTTCCCGAATATTCTATATTTGCATACTGTTTTTCAGCAATCATAAGATATGCAAACAAAGGCTCCAAAACATGCTGATATGGTCTTATTGAATATGGATTTCTAATTATTGGTTTCTCATGTTTAACTGCTGCTCTGACACAGTCCGGAATAATTCTGTCGGCAGAAAAATCTCCGCCTCCGATTACATTTCCGGCTCTGGCTGTAGACACAGCTATATCTGAAAGGAAAGAACGGATATAACTGTGAGTAACAAGTTCTGAGCATGATTTGCTGTTCGAATACGGATCATATCCATCAAGAACATCTGTTTCACGATAACCCCAGCACCATTCTTTGTTATCATATACTTTATCTGTTGTAATATTCAATACTGATTTTACAGAACCTGTATTTCTTACTGCTTCAAGAATATTAACAGTTCCCATTACATTTGTATCATATGTATATCTTGGATCCTTATATGATTCTTTTACTATAGGCTGTGCTGCAAGATGAAACACTATCTCCGGTTTATATTCATTAAACACACTGAACAGGAAATCATAACATCTTATATCGCCAATAATTCCGCTTATCCTGTTATGCGTCAGAAAAGCTTTGAACGCAGAATCTTCCAGGGAACACTGTAAAGCATATCCTCGAACTTCTGCACCAAAATATGTAAGTATTTCACATAACCAGGCGCCTTTGAATCCGGTTTGACCAGTCACAAATACTTTTTTTCCTTTCCAGAAATCAAAATTTATTATATCTCTTATTCCCATATTTTCCACGGTGCCTTTCCTTCAGCCCATAATTTTTCCAAATAGCTTTTATCACGCAATGTATCCATACATTGCCAAAAGCCATGATGTTTATATGCATTTAACTGCCCGTCGGCAGACAAATTTTCAAGCGGTCCTTTTTCAAATACAAGCTGATCATCATTGTTCAGATATTTGAATACTCCCGGTTCCAGCACCATAAAACCGCCATTGATCCATCCTCCGTCCTCTTTTCCTTTTTCAGTAAATTTATTTACGATTCCGCCATCATCCATTTCAAGGACACCAAATTTTCCTCCGGGCTGAATAGCAGTAAGCGTTGCCAAAGCACCTGATTCATTATGATATTCCAAAAGTTTGTTGAGATCAACATTTGATACTCCATCACCATAAGTCAGCATAAACGGTTCGTTTCCTATATACTTTTGTATTTTCTTTATTCTTCCTCCGGTTTGCGTATTCATTCCCGTTTCAGCCAAAGTTACTTTCCATGGTTCAACTATATTATTATGAAGTATCATAGAATTATTATTTGCATAATCAAACGTTACATCAGACTGATATAAATAGTATGCTGAAAAATATTCTTTAATAACATAGCTTTTATATCCGCAACAAATAACAAAATCGTTAAACCCAAACCTGGAATAATATTTCATAATATGCCAGATTATCGGATATTCTCCTATACCAATCATAGGCTTTGGTTTCAGATGACTTTCCTCACTGATTCTCGTTCCAAGTCCGCCTGCCAAAATTACAACTTTCATATCAAAATCCCCTCCACCAGCGTAATCATTCAAAGCTCTGTTTTTAACAAACAGAGACAGTTCAATAATATTAAATCCGTTTAATTAGATACTAATCATCTTTTCAAATAATTCTTCAGCTTCAAGTATATTATGAATTCCAAAATCTGATCCGTCAAGCGTCAGACAATTACCATAAAACCCTATTTTGTAAAACCTATCATACTTTATTTCTTCACCGTTATTCTTTTCTGATTTATCAAAAGCAATTTCTATTAATGAATAGCTCTGTTTTTTGATTTCTTCATATTCTTTATCGAATCCTGATTTTTTTGCTAAATCATAATACATGCAAAAGTATTCATCATATAAATCAAATTTTTTATCCCAAGCAGGCGAATTAGCCAAAAAATCTTTTTTTATATCAAATAACTTATCAATTTGTTCTTTTTCTACAATTCCATACGAAACTGCTTTATACAAACCATTATATACACAGTCCACTTCTGATGCAATGGCCGGAATATTCCTTTGAACATAGGGAAATGTATTTACGTTATCAATATATTTTCCATTATTAAAAAAATCCAATTCTGGGTGAGAATTCATTTTATTTCCTATAGAATTGCCTGTCATTCCGGCAATTGTAATCGGAAAATTAATCTTTACAAACATTTTATTAATAAACAGATTAACTATTCCGGTAGAAATATCCTGATTGATTCCATTCAATATTCTTCCTGTGCAATGTAACAACGTTTTTAAATATTCTCTTTTAAAACCAGAATTAATGTATAATAAAGGTAATCCATACATATTTTGTATATTGTTTGACAGAATATTTAGCAGTTCTTCTGATTTGATTTGACTAACATTAATAATACCATTATCATATAACGGAATTGTCAATTGATTTTGCTGTCCGCGATTAAATCCGGGCCAAGCATAGAAGCCTCTTTCCCACATTAATATTTGTTCATTCGGACATTTTTTTAATACTTCATCAATGATATCCAAAGACCAAGGCAAAACACCATCATCTGCTCCAATTGAAAAAATAAATTTTCCTTTTGCCATTAAATAAGCAAATTCAAAACTTAATGTCAACGGCAATACTTTTGGTGTTCTATAATATTTTATTCTGCTGTCACCGATTGATTTAATAAACTCATTAATACAGTGGTTATCCGAATCAGAATTATCACTTACTACAATTTCAAAATCACCTTTATATCTGATTTTTTGACAGGTTTTTAAAGTATATCTCAAAGATTCAATAGAGTTTCTTACCGGAATTACTATAGAATAGTCACATTCAGATTTTGAATCTATTTTTTCATGAACATCAAAACCATAATATTCACTTCTATATGACAGATAATCGCCGCTCCAGCAAAAATTAAGATTATCTTCAAAATATTCTGCTTTAAACATACTCAACCTTTCAGTTCCTTTAGGCAGTATTTGACATATATAATCTGCACAATAACCATTTGATAACAAAACAGAATAATTATCATCAACAAGCTCTTTATTAATAAACTGAATAAGTAATGTTGTATTATCAAAAAATAGATTTCCATTTTTCATCAACTTTATTGGGTATATTTCGTGATATATATTATCACATTTCATATTTTCAAGACTGACATTCAAGGTCTCTTCAGGATTTACATTTACAATCTCAGTTTCAACAACATCAGAAATATAATACACTTCATTTCCGATTTCTGCCAGCAATCTTGATACAACTTCAGAATTAAAACTGTTATTTGGTTCTTTGATCACTATATATGTATTCTTTTTATTTGACATAATTCTATTATACAACTGTTTTATATTAGGCATCTCATATATCCAATTTGAAATACCATAATTTATATTATACTTTTTTCTTAGAAAAGCTGCACACAGTATATAACTTACATAATCATTCCTTATATAACAATTATCAGTCATTAATTGTATTAATGTATCCGAAGACCCTTCTTTCAAATATTTTTTACAAATCTGATCATATTCATTAGATTTTTTTTCAACGAAATCATAATACTCAGGTTTATTCAAACACTCTTTTTTTGAAATGTGATATAACAATCTCTCATTTTCTATGTTATTTTCTCTCTCAAGTGCTGAAAGACATACTGCTATATCATATAGCTTTTCACTTTCAAATAGTAACTGATACTTTTTAATAAGTAATTCTTTTATCTCTGATGTATCTTTTTCCAACAAAATTAATGTATACGCTTTAAGTATATACCATTTTAGTTTCACTGGTTTAACATCATATAATTTATCAAGCAACAAATTCATTTCAGATGCGTTACTTTTGTCTAATGTTTTTTCAATATCAGTCAATCTATTAAAATATTCTTCTTCATTTTTTGGATAATCAAAATTCATTCATCGCATCCCCCTATTATTATGCTTAACTGATTCAAAGCTCTGCTTTTAACAAGCAGAGGCGATTCGCAGAATCGCTGACCAAACAGTCGGAGATTGTACTCCGACTGAGCGGGAAGATAGAACCCGCCGCCTACAGAGGCGGGGGATATCCTCTGTGTTGTTATATTCATTTCTTTTATTTGGATATACCTGCTCCGTATTGATATTCGTAACTATATGTCGTCATATTCTTATTATATTTGTCGACATTTTTTATATATTTTAAACTCAAAACAAAAAAAAATTTTTACAAATAGTAAAAAACAAGGATGTTTCATACCGGTTTTAGTACAAAACATCCTTATTTCTTAATTTCTTATTCAAAGCTCTGCTTTTAACAAGCAGAGGCAATTCGCAGAATCGCTGACCAAACAGTCGGAGATTGTACTCCGACTGAGCGGAAAGATAGAACCCGCCGCCTGCAGAGGCAATGTCATCAACTTAAGAGATTTAACGTTGATTTTGAGCAAACTTTATTGAAGGATGAGATTTTACTTTCTCATTTTGGGGAATTTATCGTTTCATCAATTAACAAAATTTGCAA
>JAZUJY010000320.1:0-5200 GCA_045643005.1 Oscillospiraceae bacterium
ACAGCTTGGAGGTGAAATTTAATGGAATATGCCGCACCTGAAATCCAGATCATTGTTTTCGATTCTGAGGATATCATCACAACAAGCAATGAATTACCGCCTGAAAACTATTAAGATAGTGATTGATAAGTTGGTGAATCTTCAATTGCAGTTTAAAACCTGATTTGAATAAAATATTGAAACAGGCAGGTACCTCTTGTAGAAGTATCTGCCTGTAATGTTTTCAAAGGGGCTGTTAAAAAAGTCTCTCATATAAAGAAAGCAGCAAATCAAAGATACGTATTTACGTACTCTAATTTGCTGCTTTTTTCAGCTTTCAGGCAGTTTCTTAACAGCCCCTTTGAATTAACATTTTATCACAATTGTCCATATCAGCGCAGAAAATCATCTCTTTCTGAACCGTCGCATGGTTTATTTCTCCTAAGGCAAGGGATATCCTCTTCTGCATCATCCGGATATACACAATTTCAATCCATAAACGTTATTTTCAATTGAAAATAAAAATAAAAAATGGTATAATAAATTATAAAATATCATAAATATTTACATGTTTATAACAACACAGAGGATATCCCCCGCCTCCGCAGGCGGCGGGTTCTATCTGACCAAACAGTCGGAGTACAATCTCCGACTGAGCGGGAACAGATTCTACGAATCGCCTCTGCTTGTTAAAAGCAGAGCTTTGAAAGAAAGAAGGATCACCAAATGATAAATCTGACAGTCGGAGATAAAGTACGAATAATACCCGGATCAAAAAATTATTTCAAAGGTGAAATTGAAAAATCAATGTTTGAAAAAGAGTGGACACTCACCGATTGCAATGGCAGCAAGGCACGTATAACAAGCGAAAATATTACACTTTACGTAGACATTTCATGTCTGGAAAGCATTAATCCAAAAACACTTTCAGCAGAAAACGTTCCAAAGGAACAGACCACTAATAATAATAATGATGGCAATTCCGGCTGGAATGCAATAGTTAAGGAATTTGAAAGAATATATCCGGGACAGACTGATCCTAAGCACTACGGTGCTCTTATAAAATGGAGATTCGGCGGAAATGATCCGCTCGACGGAATCAGTATTTACGAAGGCAATGACTACTGGCATTTTGTTACCTTCGGATCAACGGAACTGTATGAAAAACAATCTGATGATCCTGAAATAAGCGGATTCGGATATGAGCTGACTTTTAAGCTTAAAAAAGCAAATTATGCTGATACTGAAGCAGAGATCAAATGTATATGCGGTATTCTTCAGTCAGTTGCAAGGATCACATTCAAAAGCGGAGAAACATTCGGTCCTTATGAATACATATATACCGGTCAGCAAACCGGAATAGATGCCGCTCGCCGCTCAGAATTAACAGGATTTATTTGTGTCCCTGATCCTACTGTAAATCCAATAATGACACCTAACGGAAAAGTTGAATTTCTCGAACTGATCGGAATGACTGACAAGGAACTGAAAACACTTTCAAACCGAGACTCAGTCCGCAGCATTTACGCTAAACTCGGAAGTGACATTACTGACTACAGCAGAAAATCTATTATGTAGCTTCACATCTGTATTCTGATGAGAACAATTACTGTGTCAACGACTTAATTTACAGGGTACTGACAAACGAAAGTAAAATTCAGGTTCAGTTGTAAATATCTCCTGCGGTATCCTCAATTCACTTAACGAGTATAAACGAAACGAACAGAAGACACAAGTGGAAATGTAAAAATCTATCACTGACAAAGGTTTAATATTTAGAAATAAACTTTTTCCATCTTCTTAGTACATCTAACAGAGGTTTTTCCAGATAAGAACATGCTTTTTCTTTGATATGGTCAGGAATACCGTAGGCAGCCTCTGCAATGCTCCCTGTAATTGCAGCAATTGTATCACTGTCTCCACCAATAGATACGGCATTTCGAATTGCATCTTCAAAATCGCTGCTTTCAAGGAATGCGATAATTGCTTGTGGAACAGAATCACTGCAGGCATCGCTGAACAGGTATGCAGGACGGATCTCATCGAGCGTTTTTGAAAGGTCGTATCCATACTTTTTTTCAATATGCTTTCTTATTCGTCGTTTGCATTCTTCAGGATCATTGTTTACAGGCTCCTCATAGTCATCGCAGTAACCGCCGAAATAATAACGGGACAAAAAAACAGCATCAGCTGTTGCCATTGCGCCTTTGATACCATCCGGATGGTTATGCGTAACCTCAGCAGACAGCTTCACAAGAGCACTCCCTTTTGAAGGCCACATTCCTGTTCTTGCCAAGAAACCGCAGTCCATCATCCAGGCACATGGCGAAACACGCATTGCCGAACCGTTGCCATAACTGTTGTACGGTTCGCTTTCATCATAATAAATCCACTTCATAAATCTGTCACCGTAACCGGCATCCGGAAACATCCTGCCGTATTTTTTCATGGCTGTGATAAAGTCATCCTTCTTCCCTCCGTTCATGACTGCTTCCGCTACCGCACATGTCATAACAGTATCGTCTGTAAAAAAGCAGTCATCCCTGAACAAAGGAAAATCCTTTGTTTTAATATTGTCACACTCGTAGACAGAACCTACGATATCACCAACTATTGCTCCAAGCATAA
This sequence comes from Oscillospiraceae bacterium, assembly GCA_045643005.1. Taxonomy (GTDB): domain Bacteria; phylum Bacillota; class Clostridia; order Oscillospirales; family Ruminococcaceae; genus HUN007. The sequence continues at coordinate 2,608 of JAZUJY010000320.1, forward strand.
TAAAACTCCTTTTGATTTGTATCAGGGCTAAATAATTTTTATAACAACACCGAGGCGGGGGATATCCTCTGTGTTGTTATATATTAAAATCTGAAAAGTCGTAATGTATTTTCAAGACAAGCTGATGTCAGCTCTTCTTCGCTGCAGTTCATGTATTTTGCTAGTTCACGTGCAACTATCGGAACGTTGGTCGGGAAGTTGATGTTATTGTCCTTTATGCATTTTGGTTTTAAAAAAGGTGAATCCGTTTCAATGATCACTCTGTCGAGCGGAAGAAGTTCAACTGCTTTTCTAAGATCTTTTCCTCTTGCATCGTCAGCTATCCATCCGGTGATTCCAATATGAAATCCCATGTTTACATATTCTCTCAGAACAGCAGCTTTTCCTGTAAAGCAGTGTACAATTGATTTTTTACAGATGTCAGGATGTTTTTTCATTGTTTTAATAAAATCCTCAACAGCCGCTCTCTCATGCAGATAAAGCGGAAGATCAAGTTCTTCGGCGATCTGAATCTGTTTTTCAAAGCAAAGGAGCTGAGATTTTTTATCTGAAAACATTCTGTCGTAATCAAGTCCGCATTCGCCGACTGCAACTGCCGACGGTGATGATGCAAGTTTTTTTATTGTTTCAAAGTCCGCATCAACTGCATTTTTTGCATTGTGAGGGTGAATCCCAATTGTACATCTGATGTTCTTTCCGATTTCATCCTTTGAATGCTTTTTAATAAAATTTATATTGCTGTGAACTTCTTTCATACTGTTTGATATCAGTATACAACCGATATCGCTGTTGTTTGCTTCTTTTATTACGTTTTCCTTATTTGAAAACTGATTTGAAAATAAATTAATTCCTGCGTCAATATATTTCATTTTTTTTCCTTTCGTCATTCCGGCTCTCTGCTCTTCAAAAAACTGTATACACTTATTTAATACAACATCCTCAAGTTTTATTATTCTACTTTATTAAATATTCTGTATACATAATATTTCTCTTAAGAAATGAAAAAATCTACTCAGGAGCAGACCTTTTTCTTTCTTTATTTATTCATTTCATTTTTAGCAATTATCAATCCTGCCTGATAAAAAGATCCTACTGAATCTTCAGGTCCGTTCATAATATGCTTATATACTTTTGTTAAAGGAAACATTATATTATTTTCATTTAATTGCAATACAGGCTCTTTGCCTTTTACTTCCCAGCAGAAACCGAGTGATGACAGTTCCGTGTCCAGCATTTTCTGTCCTAGAAAAATACCAAGTGATACAGCAACAGTGTTCGGATTAAATTCCAAACTATTGTTTTTATAGTCTTCGTGAATCATAGTTACAAGAGAATCCAGGGTTTGGATATCTTTTCCTGTATCGGTATAAGTAAACGATTTTCCGTATTTTTCTGCAATAATATCACAGTTTTTATAAAATGCCTCAATATCTATATTTTCCATTTTTATAATCTCCTTTCAAGAAACAAAAAAATTATTAAAATTCTATTTTTTTTGGATTCTTCGTTCTATGAGAATCCGGTATCTTTATTTTACCATAATATTTATATGCATGCAACATATATGTTTTATGATTATTCGAATCGAATAATTTTTTTACTGTCTGTTATTCATACTCTCTGCTCTCATCTGAACATTGTCATTGCTAAATCCCAAGAAGGTCATTTCCCGGAGAACATCAGCCACAAATTTTTCTTTACCATATTTCTTTACAGAACGGTCATCCACAAGATACCCGCATGTATCGTTCCAAGGGTTAAGCTCAAGTCCATACCTGCTGCACGGACTGATATATGCCCAATAAAAGATTCGTAACAAATTTTACATATTTGACAAATCACATTAATATTGTTATACTTAAAGCAACACAAGTTACATTTCGGTTCAAAAAAAGGCTGAGGGTTCTATACTGACTGAACAGTCAAAATTCAACCTCCTGTTGAACCGAACCCGATTTTATGAATCACCTATACTTTTAAAAAACAGATCTTTGAACATAAACACATACAAAAAAGGAGTCAAAAACAAACGTCAGGGAGGGATATTTCCGATGCAAATCTCTAATTATTATCAGCCAAATTTACTGAAAGGCAATCACTACAGGATCGCTTTATGCGATATATTTTTTAAAAATAATGCAAATGATGATTTTATAATAAAAGGAACGTCCTTATTTACAATAGAATCAAAATATTTTCAGTTTACAGACGATTACGAAATCACTGTCAAGTTTTACAAATTTGCAAGAAACGTTCATGTAAGAAATTCTAAAAAATCCAATAACAGCCCTTTTGAAATACAGTCAATAATCAAAGAGATCATAAGCAGTGATTCTTATAATAATATCTATTCCGATATTGACAGGTATTCGTGCCCGTTCAACAAGGAAAGATTTGAAGAAGAAACTCTTAAACGAAACGATGTTAATAGAATAATTACAAATCTTCAGGTACTAGTATAGACGCTTTTAATTAACTTTACTTTTCAACAGTGCAATCTGAAGTAATCGAATCAGACTCTTTTTTCGATTTTCTTTTGCACGAAATAGGAGCACGCTTGCATTGATTTTCATAAGATGCTGCTTTGGCGTTT
>JAZUJY010000321.1:0-17579 GCA_045643005.1 Oscillospiraceae bacterium
ATTCCTCTATCCTGTCAATAGTTTTTATGCTGTTTATGATCACTATTATCGGTATTTGCAGGATTTCGATAATTGCCGCAAATGAAGCTGTTATTTTCAAAAGCTGGCGTGGATAGAATGCCTTTAATATCAGACCTACAGGCTCGGTAACAGTCGTTTTCAGTATGAACATAAGTATAACTGTAAGAATTGTACCAAAAAGCATTCCCGAAATGAAATCAAATAATATTTCTCTCATTATCATGCCGTAAACTTCACTTCTTGAAAAGCCTATTGATGTATACAGGCAATATTCATTCATTCTGCTTCGCATCGACGAAATATAAGCTACGAGAACCGATATGGCAAGGAATATCATTACAACTATGATTATTGCAGTAAGTGCTGTATTTATTACGCTTTTACATTCTATTTCATAAAATTCTGCCTGTGTATTGATATCTATTATTGAATCAAGTGAAGTAAGCTCAATACCGATATCGGAAAATAGCTTTTTCATGTCACAGTTGTTTTCATCGCAGAATACAGTATAGTATATACCATTATTTGAGTTATTTGGAATTCCTACACAAGCAAAAGAAGCAGATTCAAGAACACCTGTAATTTTATAGGCATCGCCAAACAGATCTTCATCAAATAAATCACCTGTTTTCAGCTTATTATTTTTCATGATACGGCTGTCAATGATCACTTCTCCTTCATTTTCAGGCATTCTTCCTTCAATAAGTCTGGCATCCATGTGGTCAAGATATGACTGTATCTGATCTTTTTCAAGAAGCGGGAACAAAAATCTTGTTTCACCAATAATTCCTTCATATCTGGCTGACAGTACAGATGTATAATACGCTCCGTCAATTCCTTCCTGATCGTTCAGTTCTTCTAATATTTCTGCCCGTCTTTCCAGATACATTTCATTAGTCAGTGATTCATCTTTAACAAGCCCCATGCTTTCAAGCGTAAGTTCAACATACGCTGTTTTTTTCGGCTGTTCAAGAAAAACGACTTTGAAACTCTCTACCGTACACATCAGTACAGCATTAACGACATACATTACTGTAAACGTCAGCGCAATGACAGAAATCAGGATACCGACCTGTTTTTTGTTGTTCCGCACATATTTCAGTGCCGAAAGTTTTCCCTTCATTTTATCCTCCCGTAGTTTTTATTCACACTCTTTGTGAGGTGTTGTCTTTATTTCTGCTGACATATATATCATACATTTTTTCTGGTCAAAAAACAAGTGACCGTGGTCATATTTTTCATATTACCACAGTCACTTTCATCACTTTTTAAGCTCAACAATAAGCTTTACTCTGTCATGTATACCCGTTTTGTCATAGATATTTGATATGTAATTCTTGACCGTTCCTTCTGAAATATAGAGCTTTGCAGCTATCTGTGAATTGGTCAGTCCCTCCGCCATGAGAGAACATATCTCTTTTTCACGGCTTGTCATTTCATCTGATATGCTCTTTTTCTCCGAAGCACTTTTCTGATTCATCAGTGCAGAAAGCCTCATCATTACCTTCTGATCAAGCACTGTCACTCCGCTCATTATCTGATTCACAGCACCAAGTATCGCATCTTTTCCGCTGTCCTTCAGAAGATATCCGTCCGCACCGCCTGAAATAGCTTCGGTAATGAATTTGTCATCATAAAAAGTTGTCAGCACAAGTATCCTTATCTCAGGATATTTTTCTTTCATTATGCGAATAAGTTCAATTCCGCCCATGCCCTTCATATTCAGATCAACAAGTGCTATATCACAGCCTGAAAAATCAGAAGAGCCAAGTATTTTTAAAGCCGCATTGCCGTCATTTGCCTTGCCTGCAATTTCCATACCGTTAAGTGAAAGTATTATCTCAAGGCTTTCAAGCAGCAGATTTTCATCATCTACCAACAAAATTCTGTACATTTTCTCACCTCATTCGCTGTCTGAAATTATTAACGGCAGCTCGGTTATTCCTTTGAATCCGCCGTCATTCGTAAAGCTTGTTTTTCCGCCACGCTTTGCAGCATATGAAATAATTTTTTTAATGCCGAAGCCGTTTGCGATTTTGCTTTCTGAATTTTCACTGTTGAAACTGCTCTTTCCGTTATCAGAGACCTCAAGTCTGATATGTGAGGTATCTCCTGAAAGAAAAATGAAAAATTCATCTGCATTTCCGTGCTTAACACCATTTGTCAGCATCTCACCCAGCACTCCGGTAAGGAATTCAGCATCGTCATGCGGTATTTTTATATTATCATCAAGCTGTACAAAACTGGTGTTTGCTGTAATTTTCGTGTCCATTACAAACTCATCCACCAGATTTTCCATGTCTGACTTCAAATCAGAAGCAGATATTGCCGCTGCTTCCTCATCAAGCACACGCACTGCCCTGCGTATCGATTCAAGACTTCCCCGCATACGCTCATTGGCATCATTCATCTTTTTACGTGCTTCATCAGGTTTTACATCATACAGCATATCAGCTGCTTCAAGCGTTATTATGGCAGCTGTAATTGAATGACCTACGCTGTTATGGATATTGCGGCTTATATTTTCACGTTCAATAAGTCGGGCATTTTTCTCTGCAAGGATATTCTGTTTTAAAAGCTCCTCATTCAGTCTTTTTTCATGCATTTCGCTGATATTTGCTGACATAACACGTTCTGTTCCCTGAGTTTTCTGAAAATCATAAAAACTCAAACCTGAATAAATCAGACATATAAGTAAAATGCCGATTATCAGGCATATTCCGCCGAATACCATTTCAGCCGGTTTTGTGCTGCCGTATATGAATATTCCGGCAAATCCATATATTGCTGCTCCGCAGATTATTCTGATATGTACCCGATAATCACGCATAAGAGCAAAAACTGCAAATCCAAGCACATTTCCTGAAAGAACGGCAAAAGCAACAGCTGCAAAAAATTTACCTGATGTTAAAAAACGGTTCTTCTCACTGCTGAAAGAATCATACGTCAGCAGCACCGCAAACACTCCTGAAGCTATCAGCATACATTCAGCATTTTTGCTTGAAAAGGCACATATCAATGATATAGCCCCAACTATTATATTATCAAGTATAGTAACTGCGATAATAACATCTCCTGTCAGTTTTTTATGGCAATAAATTTTTTTGTATTTTCACATACCTGTTCAATAAGGGTTTCTGAATTATCTGCAAAACAAATTTAAAGGTGCCCTTCAGTCAAATATCATAGTATTTTATCATTTTTACACCTCTTATAATCTGTTTCGCAAGTATTCATATACATCTTTTTACAAATATTATATATCATTTACTGCACAAAGTCAACCTAAAAACTTACCTGACCACGGCAACAGCATTTAAGGCAACACCGCACAATTTACGAAAGAAGTGGATAAAATGTTCTGACATCGGTTGAACCTGCTTTTTCAAGATAACCTTCCCAAGTTAACCCAGTACTTTCTTCATAGCCTGTTATTTTTCTACCTTCTATTTTTAATGTATCACTGTTTAAGACATCAAGCGTTGTACAGATTTACTTGAAGGCAGTGACAAAGCAGTATATGCAGACAGTGCATATTCAGGTGAAGAAATAGCAAACAAATTACCTGAAGACTGTGGGAATCAAATCTGTGAAAAGGGAAAAAGAAATCATCCATTAACAGAAAAGCAATGGGAATCCAACAGAGAAAAATCGAAGGTTCGCTGCCGAATAGAACATATCTTCGGATTCATGACAAATTCAATGCATGGAATTACTATTCGCTCCATAGGAATTATACAAGCTGGATATATATCCACCATTCATCTGCCTCCTCAAGAGACTCAATATAAAACCCATATGCTTTCTGCATATAGTCACTGCATCTTTCTTTATCTCCGTATTCTCGGCAGATAACAGAATAACTAATCATTGACAAACCAACAAATATAAGTAAAAGTAAACAAAAGATATTGATTTGCAAAGCAATATATGTTATAATTAATAATAATTTGTGTTTGGGGTGATATATACGAGAAATATAGTTCTTGATAAAAAAATCTCTCACTGGAAAAAACAGCTTCTTGATTTAAGCAAACGTAACCGCATGATTAATTTCAAAGAATCACGGTTATCAACATTAAAAATAACAGAACCGAATTGTGTTGAATTGTATAAAAGAATAGCTGAAAAAGATGAAGAGCTTTCTTTTAAGCGTGGCATCGATGACTCATCAGGCAGTAAGGTTGGTACAATAATTTCTTTGCTTTCAGCTCTGAATGAACCTATTACTGTTACTGTCGGTGAAATTGGAACAAATGTATCTGTGTCTGATATGCAGAGAGCTTTAAAAAATCTTCGTTCAAAAGCAAAGCTTTCTCTTGAAGAACAGGGAAGCAATATTTTATATATGTGCGTTGGATTTATAGAATGGAGTGCAAATATAAAAAACTATAAAACAAAATCCACTTCCCCTCTTGTTCTTGTTCCTGTCACTATTCAGATGACTGCACTTAATTCTCCGTACACATTGAAAAGATATGATGATGATGCAGTAATTAACCCGACTCTTGCATACCTTTTTGAAAATGAGCTTGGATATCAGCTGCCGGAATTTGACAGCAACGAGGATGATATTGAAGCATACCTCGAAAAAGCTGAAGCATTTGCAGATTCTCACGGATGGCGTATTCTCAGGGAAGCCTCTCTTGGTCTTATGTCCTTCCAGAAAATCTCCATGTATATGGATATTGAAAATAATCTGCAACGATTAAAAAGTAATCCTGTAATAAATGCACTTGCAGGTGATTCATCAATGCTTGATTATTCATCAGTTCAGATGAATAATATTGATTCTGTTCATCCATCAGAAGTATTTGAAGTGCTGAATGCAGACTCAAGCCAACAGGAAGCAATAATGTGTTCAAAGCAGAATCTGAGCTTTGTTATGCAGGGCCCTCCCGGAACCGGCAAAAGCCAGACAATTGCCAATATTATTTCCGAAGCACTTAGCGACGGCAAAAAGATTCTTTTTGTTTCTGAAAAAATGGCAGCCCTGCAAGTGGTATACAAGCGTTTGCAGGAAACTAATCTTTCTGATTTCTGCCTTCCGCTTCACAGCTACAAGGCAAATAAAAAAGATGTTATCGAACAACTCGGAAAAAGTCTATATTTATCCGATATTGAAGTAAACCATGAAGCTGATTCTATAATAGAATCACTGTTTATCGACCGTAATGAACTTAATTCATATGCTGAGGCACTGCATAAGAAAATTGAGCCTCTCGGTCTGAGCGTCTATGAACTGTACATTAAACTGCTTGAAATAGAAAATGCTGACAATATTGACTTTGATATTCCTGAATTTGATAAAACAGGACGTACCCAGTTGCAGGCATATCAGAGGGCTCTTGAAAAATATGAAGAAGCCGTTATTAATTTAGGATTTAATGTTAAAAATAATCCGTGGCGAAATCTGAAAAATGATGCTGTCGGAATAGAATATATAAGAAAGTTCTCTTCAGTTCTTAGTGAGCTTCACTCTCTTTATGCAGAAATAATTCCAATATCTGCCGAACTTGAAACAGTATACCATATTGATGAGGATTATCTTTGCTTAGATACCAAGAACAATATTAAAGAGCTTTTAAAGTTTAATTTCACTGAAAATATACCTTCTGAATGGTTTACTTTGAATAATACAGGAGATATTATATCTGCTCTGGAAAAACTGAAGTCCGAATCATCAGCTTTAAAGGATATTCAGACTGATATAGAAATTGATATTCTGCCTGAGTTTATCAGTTATGATGCAGAAGCTTGGCTGAAAAATGTAACTGCATTATTAAAAATGATAACGGATATTACTAATGCTTCTGAAAATGTAATACTTTCTGAACATAAAATACTGGCTTACAGAGCAAATGAAATTTCTTCTGCAACTGAAAATATCAGAAAATGTCTCTCGGAAATAGAAAATATTTTTTTCATTGGTTTTGATTGTTCATTGGATGGTGCGGAATCAGCTCATTCTTTTCTTTCGCTTCTGCTAAATAAAAAACACTTTATTCCGGGCTGGTTCAAAAACAATTCTCCGAACGATATTATATCTCTTGCAGAAAGATTCAGAAGTTACACGCAGACAATTAAAGACTTCATACAAAAATACAGCGATGAATGGAGTGTCAATATTGCAAATCTTGATGCAGAAAGCATCTATAATAGATTCAGTAAAAAATACAACAGCGGTTACATTAATAATCAAATAAAAAAGCTGCTCGGCATCAGTATATCAGACCATTCCGAACTGAAGGAAAAAATTATTTTGATAAAAAACTCCCTCGATGAAATTCTCACTCAGTATGATAAGCTGAACAGTATTACCAAGCTTGACCTCATCCCGTCAGTTGATAATAACATTGTTTTTTCAAAACTCTCAGATGAACTTTATTCAGATGTATCAATTCTTGGTGAATGGCTTGACCGAAAAACAGATTATAAAAAACTGATTAATGATCTGAATGAGGCTCAAGAGCTCTCAAAACAAATTAACAGTCTTGAGAGAATGGTACTCGAAGACTGGGATATTTCGTCGTTTGAACTTGAATACAGTGATATTCTGCAGAGATTTGAAAGCGAATACAAAAGTATTTTACGATATTTTAAAAAAGCATACCGTGAAGACAGAAAAAATGTTCAAGCATTATCAAAAAAATCTGCACCTAAGAAAATCAGCGATGACAATATTGTAAAATTCCTGACCCTTCTCAAAGAATACAAAAAGCTTTCTGACAATCTTGAATCGTATGATTTATCAATAAAAATAAACACTCTTTATAAAAAACATAATACCGACTGGGATTCTGTCATATTCGGAGTAAAAACTGCAGAAAGAATATCTGATATTATTGGTAACATAAATAAAGAACTTAGTGAGAAAATCTGCGATATTAAGCAGTGTCATTCTTTGGCAGGATCAATAAAAGAATGTACTGCAATAATAAATAAAGCACACGAGACAATTTCCACCATATGTGAAACCTTTGGTATAAAAAATTATAATGATTATAACAATTTCTCAGCAAGAATTGATGCAGTAATAAATGCTGTTACTGATTACGATAATGAATATGAAAGTGATATTTCTAATATATCAAAATACTCAAAAATAAGCGGCAGCATTTATTCTGATGAATACATAGAAAACTTAATGAAAGATGTATCAATGTTCAAAAGAATCAGAGATATTTTTTCTGAAAATAACGCTGTTTTATGCAAAAGCTTTGAATCTGAGTATAACAGCATAAACACCAACTGGGACAGTATAATTGATTCTCTGAAAACTATCTCTGAAATACGTCTGCTGACAGGTAATCTATCTAGCCATGCTATAGAGACTCTTTGCGGAGACATTTCTGGGAAAGCTGCTGAATTACATTCAGTTCTTAACGAATCACTACTCAGCATTGAGAGAAATAAATTTTTCAGGCACGAAAATGCAGTCAGAAAAAACAGTCTTGATTCAATTATTAAAGATGCTGAAAAAATTTTATATTGCATTAATAAACTTAATGAAGCCTGCAATGCAATCTTGCCGTATTTCCATACTCCAAAAAATACCGCTGATTATTTCTCAACAATCAAAAGAGTGGCTGAATATCAAAAACAAAGGAACATCTGCCTGAAACTTGACGGATTTCTCAGACTTCATCTAAATATTTCCGCTTTTGAAAGTAGCACTGATATTGATGAACTAAAAAAACGTATTGTTACAGTTTCTTCATTAAAAAATGTCATTTTTCCTGATGAATTCTACAAAACTGTTGCCGGAAATCGTGAAATGAGAATGAGACTTAACGAAATCTGCACAAAGCTTCTGGATTCTTTCAAAAAAGCAGATGAAAAACTGAGCTGGGTAAGTAAGCAGTTTAGTGGAAATGATGACCTTAAATCCATGCCGTTTTCTCAAAGCTATGAACGTATTTCTTCATACATTCAGTATTTTGACCAACTTGAATTCTGGACAGACTACAAAATTATCAGAAAAGACTGCATAAATGGTGCTTTAAAGGATTATATTCTGAAAATTGAGGAAACCGAATGCTTTGATTTTATTAAGAATACATTTTTAAAAGGTTTCTACCTCAAGCTGCTTGACAGTGTATTCTCCAGTGAGCCTGCATTATCAGGCTTTAAAAGAAACAGGCACGAAAGAACTATTGAAAATTTCAGAACTAATGATCAGCTTCAGCTTGTTGCAGCACAGGCAAGATTATGTTCCGAACTTATTAGACAACTTCCAGATTCCAACAGCCTCATAAGAGTAAATGATGAAGTCAGCGTTCTTCAGAAAGAGCTGAACAAGCGTCAGAAACTTATGCCGCTGAGAAAGCTTTTCAAGAAAATCCCCAATCTGCTTATTAGACTGAAGCCATGTCTTATGATGTCACCTCTTTCTGTATCATATTTCCTTGAGGCAGAAACATATAATTTTGACCTTGTAATCTTTGACGAAGCTTCTCAGATTCTACCTGAGGATGCTATTGGTGCTATACTACGTGGAAAGCAAGTTATAATCGCAGGTGATGTAAAACAAATGCCTCCGACAAGTTTTTTCAGTTCCAGTGTCAGTGTTTCTGATTTTGATACAGAAAACGATGAGGATAATGAGGATATTATTTCAGCTTCAATTCTTGAAGAAGCAGCTGGTATTCTTCCAAGCAAGACTCTTCTTTGGCACTACAGAAGCAGACACGAAGGACTTATCGCATTTGCAAACAGTGAAATATACGACAACAAGCTTATTACATTTCCTAACAACGCTGTATACAGAAATGATATGGGTGTCGAATACATCTATGTCGAAGACGGAGTATATGAAGGCGGTGGAAGAAACTGCAATGAAAAGGAAGCAAAGGAATGCGTAAAACTCCTGCACAGACATATCACTGAGCATCCTGACCGTTCACTCGGAATTATTGCTTTCAGCGAAAAACAGCAGGGAGTTATACAGCGTGAAGTTGATAATTTCAGAATGGCAAATCCACAATATGAGTTCTTCTTTAAAAACGATTCTGATGAACCGTTTTTCGTAAAAAATCTTGAAAATGTACAGGGTGATGAAAGAGACACCATAATTTTCAGCATCTGCTATGCTAAAGATGCAAATGGCAGGCTGTATATGCGTTTTGGTCCTTTGGGGCAGCAGGGCGGTGAAAAAAGACTTAATGTTGCAGTTACAAGAGCAAAATGCAATATTAAGCTTGTAGGCTCTCTTCTTCCTGATGAGTTTGATTTGAACCGAGTAAAATCAGAGGGCGTAAAAATGCTCAGAAGATATATTGAATATGCTGTATATGGCGAAAGCAGGCTCAGGAACAATCAGAAATTAACAACGTTTTCAAAAGATTCTTTCTGCGATATTGTTTCTGAATATATAGTCAGTGAAGGCTTTAAAATAAAGCGTAATGTCGGATGTTCAGACAACAAAATAGATATTGTCGTTATTAATCCTGATAATGATAAGGAATATCTCGCAGGAATAGAATGTGACGGCTACTCATATAAAAAGGCAAAAACAGCCCGTGACAGAGATTCTCTCAGATTCTCTGTACTTGAAAGAATGGGTTGGAAAATGTACCGTGTATGGTCAACAGAATGGATTACAAACGAGATAAGCGCCAAAAAACAGCTTTTAGACTTTTTAAACAATGTACTGAAAAATGTTGAATCAGCCGATTCAGCGAGGAAACTCGAAATGACCGACCTTATCAAGACAGTTGAAAAGCCTCAGGAAACTCCCGATACTCAGGCGGCATATGGTCTTTCTGCCTATACAGTAACACCATACAGTATGCTGAAGCCTGTACGCAATATTTACGACTACAGCACTATAGCAGAAAATATTATGTGCATTCTCTCATATGAACAGCCTGTGAGCATTAATCTTGTTTATAAAAGATTAGCTGCTTCCTTTGGCATTGAAAAAATGACAGCAAAATACAAAACAGCGGTTGTATCTGCAATTAGAAACGAACTCAGCGGCAAGGTTATTCTTGATGACAGAGGCTTCATGTGGTCAACTCCAAAACAGATTCCGCTGCCAAAGATTCCATCAGATGCTGAATCACTGAGAAAAATGGATGATATTTCCATCGAGGAAATATCAGAGCTTATGAAAATTGTTTTATCAAAGGCATACGGGCTTGATATTAATGACCTTATCTCTGAATGCTCTGCGGTTTTCGGATATGAACGCAGAGGCGCGAAAATAAACAGCATTATGAATCAGTCTGTTGAACTTTTGCGCAATAAGAGACTTATTGAAACTGTTGACGGAAAAATCAGGATGATTTGAGGTGTAAAAAAATGAGTAATATAACGCAGATTAACAGCGAAATACAAAACAACAGCACTGTTATTAACAGCGAAATATCTGTTTCGCAGTCAACCGTTATCAATGCAGAGCTAAGCAATGCAGATGACCTTCCATCAGGTACTCTGCTACTTGAAAAATACAGTATTATTGAGAAAATGTCAATCAATACAGGTGAAGCAACACTGTATGTCTGTGAGTATAACAACGAAAAATTCGCCGCAAAAATCTATAATCGTGAGAATGCCATTAAGCCTGATGTTGTATCTGCTCTCGGAAAAATTCATTCAAAATATGTAGCAGAACTTATTGAGTTCGGTGAGTATAACAATAAGCCTGTTGAAATAATGCAGTATTTCAAAAACGGCAGTATACAGGGAATGAAATTCGGATTCAATGAACTGAAAAACACCATTATCCCCTGCATTAACGAAGCCCTTAACGCTCTTCATAACGTTGGTATCATTCACAAAGACCTTAAACCTGCTAATATTATGATGAATGATGACGGGAGAAGTGTTGCCCTCATAGATTTCGGCATAAGCTCTTTTGAAACAGAAGGCAAAACTGTTATTGTAACCCGCACAGGAATGACACCCGAATATTCCGCTCCTGAAGCATACAGAGGTCTGTTCCTTGAAGAGTCTGATTATTATTCATTCGGAATAACCATTTATGAATTATTTTGCGGTAAATCACCTTACAGGGGTTTGAGTGCAGAAGAAATTGCAAAATATACTTCTATTCAGCGAATTCCATTTTCTTATGATATTCCTGATGAGCTTAAAGACCTTATTACTGCTCTTACATATTACGACATTACCAACAGAAAAGACAGGAATAATCCCAACCGACGCTGGACTTATGACGAAGTCAAAAACTGGTGCGACGGAAAAAAACAGCTGATTCCCGGAATGGGTACTGCCGCTGATACCGTGAAGATTCCTGCTTACAAATTTGCCGGAAAAGAATACAGTAATATGTCTGACCTTGTACGAGCATTGACTGTTGACTGGAAGGATGGAAAAAAACAGTTATTCAGAGGAATAATGTCTGCATTTTTCAAAAATATAATTCCAGAAGCTGCAAAATACTGCATGAATGCAGAGGAGGAAGCTTCACAAGGGGAGACAAACGAAAATATTATTTTTTTCCGTTTACTTTACAAACTTGATGCAGATATGGTCAGCTTTAACTGGAATGGTAAAATTCATGAAAGTCTGCCTGCACTTGGAAGAAGCTTACTTGAGGATTTGCATAATAAGGCAAATACAGACTATTACTGCGAAATTCTCGATAAATGTGTGCTTTCTGAATACCTCAGATGCATAAATGCCACTAAGAAAACTCAGATCACCGCTGTTAAGGCTCTGGAGGGCAATTATCGTGTTAATAAGAATAACAACCGTAAAAAAGTAATCTGCCTTTATCTTATGGGTTATCTTCTCTCAGGTCAGAAAAAGTTAAAAATCAGGGAAAATGAATTTGAAACGCTTCCTCAGCTTGTATCATATATGACACTTCTCCTTAATGACTCATATGACCTTTTTGAAGAATTCTGCGGATTGCTGATTGATTCTCAGAATGAACTCGATGTTCAGTTTGAAGGCTGGCTTCTTGCAATTGACAAAGGTGAGGAATTATCAAAATGGAGAACACAATTTACAAATTAAGAGGTGAATAAAATGAGTGGACCAAAATCTGCAGATTATTATTTAACTGCTGAACAGCGCAGGCAGCTTGCTGAACAAAGACGTGTAAATGAACTTAAGAAAAAGATTTTGAATTATTCTGATTGTCTGCAGTATCAACAGTCAGCTGTAGATGAGTATACATCCAATGCAAAAGAACTCCTGAACCTTTCAGCAGGCGATAACGGATATTCCGTTCTTCTTGAACAGTTTGAATCAATAATTAACGAACTGAAAAACACTTTTGACAGCTCAGGAAGTATGAATGAGTCTTCATCTCTCAGCGAATGCTTTAATAAGCTAAAAGAACTAAAATTAAAAAAAGAAGCTGTTATTTCAAAAATGAAAACCACTGATTTGCATAACATTGCATTGCTGAAAAAAGAATACAGCCATCAACTTGAAAATGCTATGGAAGCTGATTTCAGTGGAATAAAAAGCAAAGCTCAGTCCGAATATGATGAAATTTATGAGAAGATACTGTCAATGCTTTCTGAATCTGAAGCAACACCGGTACTTTCAGATGAACTGCAAAGCGAAATTGATTCTGCAAAGGTAAGACTACAACAGCTTAACAATACTTCCCTGCTAAAAAATTTTTCTGCTGTAACTGTTGAACCTCTGATGAAACGCTGTAAGGAATACATCGGATTGTATAATGAATTTAAGGAGCTTTACTGCGAATATACGGCTGTATGCGAAACAAATAATATTCAGATTAAACAATTTGAATGCAGCCCTGAAAATATTGCTCTGCTTCACACAATAATTGAAGAAATCCATTCATCTGCCGACAAATCAGATGAACAGGAATACATAAGTCGTGCAATTGATGATGTTATGACTGAAATGGGCTATAAGCTCATAGGTAATCGTTCTGTAACAAAGAAAAGCGGCAGAAAATTCCGAAGCGAACTTTATACCTTCTCTGAAGGAACTGCTGTCAATATTACTCACTCCTCTAACGGACAGATAACTATGGAGCTTGCAGGTCTTGATTCTGCAGACAGACTTCCAACAGATGATGAAAGCAATGTACTTTGTGCTGAAATGGAAAGCTTCTGTGAATCATTTTCAGAATTTGAAAAGCGTCTTGCGAAAAAAGGTGTTATATCAAGGCACATATCAATACTTCCGCCTTCATCGGAATATGCACAGATAATTAACCTTAACGATTATGAAATAAACAGAAATGCATCATATTCCGAATTGAATGCAGGCAGAAAAAATACTTCTTCAAAAGCAGAAAGAATGGAGTAAAATATGGAAAAATACAAAATTTGTCCGTCATGCGGAGCTCATAATCTGCCGACAGAGTTCGAATGTACGGAGTGTGAAACTGACCTGACCGCTGTCCGTGCTGTAGACAAGGATTCAGAATTAATTAAGGAAGAAACCAGATCTGTCGGCGAAAAAATGGTAAGAATATGCGACTGCGGAGCAAAGAATCTGCCTTCTGCAAGAAAATGCAGTGAATGTGGTGAAGATATTTCCGATATTATCCCCTCTCCTGACAGCGAAGAAACTATACATTATGTGCTTACATCCGCAGACGGAGATTATGCGTTTGAACTATCTGAACTGCCTGCTTTTATAGGAAGAGAAAAACTTATGAAGGAATATCTTTCATCCAGAAGCTATGTCAGCAGAAATCACGCTGAACTCAGTCTTTCGGAAGGAAAGCTCTATATAAAAAATCTCAGCAGTGCCAACGGAACATATCTTAACAATGTAAAACTTGATAATGAACAGCACGAGCTTCATGACGGTGATGAACTTTCACTTGGCGGCTGTGTGATAAACGGAAACAGACAGGATAATGCTGCATATTTCTTTGTGAGGATAGGCTCATGTATATAGCACGTATTCTCTACCCTGTTGAAGTTCTCGGATGCGGAAAACGTGTCGGAATATGGTTCTGCGGCTGTTTACATCATTGCGAAGGCTGCAGCAACCCTGAACTATGGGAAATACAGCCTAAATACTCTGTAAGCCTTGAAAATGTCATGGAACTTATTGATGTTATAGCAAAAGATAATCAGATTGACGGGTTTACTATTACAGGCGGAGATCCTTTCAATCAGCCTAAAGCTTTGAATCAACTTACAAAACAGCTCTCAGATATTTCTGATGATATACTCATCTATACCGGATACGAACTCTCTGAACTGAACGATATGCATTCTGAAAATGTTAATGATGTTCTTTCAAGAATATCTGTTCTTATTGACGGTCGATATATCAAAAGTCTGAATAACAACTGTAAGCTGAGAGGATCTGAAAATCAGACGATACACATACTTAATGAAAAATACAGACAGGCATATGAAGAATATCTGAAACAGGAAAACAGAATACAGAATTTCACTGTCGGCAGCAGTGTTATCTCAGTAGGAATTCATAAAAAAGATTTTAAATTTTAAGAGGTGAACTTAATGGACTATATTCCAAAATGGCACAGAGAGCTTGAAATATTCAGCAAAATAAAGCCGCTTATAATACTTGAAGGAAATGTTCTCGATTCATACAGATTGCCGATTGAATGTGATATGGCAAAAGGCTCAATCCTCAGACTGAATGAATATCTTCATTATTATTTCAAAAATAGCGGATATGAAAATATTATCTTCTATGACAATATACAGGGATTTTATAATACCTGCGAAAACGGATATACAGAGCGTTTCTCCGCATTAACAGGAGAAAATAATCTCAATGTGCCTTTCAGGAACAACGGCAGTAATTCTGCGACTCCACTGATAAGAACAGCTGTATCGCAAAGCTCGCAGGCAACAGTTATCATAATGGATTTTGCTTCACGCTACATAGTTTCTCCTGATAATCTTAATCAAGCAGAAGTCGAGAGCTTTACTCTTCTTATGAAATCTGCCATGGAAAGTCATGATGTCAAAACAGCCGGCGGAACTTTAAAAAATCTCATTGTAATGATTGCAAATAAGGTCAATGATATACCTGCATGGTTTTATCTGAATAATCCAAATGAAAAAACAATTTCTCTGCAAACTCCTTCAAAAGAGGAAAGAGAGCTTATGATTAAGGGGGATATGTTTGCAAGCTTCTTTGACAGAACTATCTACAGTTCTGAATCAGAATACTATAACAATAATCCTGATGAGCTTGAAAAAATACAGGACAGATTTGTTGCACTTACCGACGGATTCAGCTTTACCGAGCTTAACGGACTTCGCAGACTTTGTAAAAATGAACGTTTCTCAATCAGAAATATGTGTGATGTAGTTGACCTTTACAAATACGGTATCAAGGAAAATCCTTGGAAAAAACTTGATATTTCAGAGCTGAGAAATGCTGAAAATGCATTTAGAAAACGTGTTAAGGGAAATGATTATGCTATTTCAAAAACGCTTGATGTAATAAAACGTGCTGTCACAGGCATGTCAGGAATTCAGAGTTCATCTCATACCAGGCCAAAGGGAGTACTGTTCTTTGCAGGACCTACAGGTACAGGTAAAACAGAAACTGCAAAGACTCTTGCGGAAATACTGTTTGGTGACGAAAGCTGCTGCATCAGATTTGATATGAGCGAATACGGACAAAGTCATAGTGATCAGAAGCTTCTTGGAGCACCTCCCGGATATGTTGGATATGAAGCAGGAGGTCAACTCACCAACGCTGTTAAGGAAAATCCGTTTTCGATACTTCTGTTTGACGAAATTGAAAAGGCCCATCCATCAATACTTGATAAATTTCTGCAGATATTAGAGGACGGCAGAATGACTGATGGTCAAGGTAATACTGTGTATTTCTCAGAATGCATCATAATCTTTACAAGCAATCTTGGAATCTATACCCGTGACGAAAATGGTGTACGTAATGCAAACGTAAATGCGAATATGAACTATGAAGAAGTAAGAAAAAATGTCCGCAGAGGTATTGAGGATTATTTTAAAACAGAACTTGGCAGACCTGAAATTCTCAACAGAATCGGTGAAAACATAGTTGTCTATGATTTCATCCGTCCTGAAGCTGCTAAGCAGATACTTGATGCCCAGCTTGAAAAAATAACAAAGAATCTGATTGCAGATAAAAGAATCGCAGTACATATTTCTGAAAACGCATATGATAATCTTCTTAAAAATGCTCTTGCCAACCTTGATAACGGAGGACGAGGAATTGGAAACATTGTAGAAAATCTGTTTATAAATCCGCTTTCAAGATGGCTTTTTGACAATGATTTATTTTCTGATGCTGATATTTCAATAAGCACGATAAATTCAGATGAATTGCCTGTTTCTATAGAATGTACGAGGAATAACCAATGAATATATACGCTGCAACCCAAAAAGGAAAAAACAAGTCTCACAGTGAGGACAGAATTGTCATTGACAGTGTTATTCTTAATGACGAATGCAGATTGTTTGAAAATATTTCGCCCCTGATAACAGGTATTTCTGATGGCGTCGGAGGGAATGCAGGCGGAGAGCTTGCTGCACAGTTCATATGCCAGCATTCACACATTCTGACAGAAGATGATATACAAAAAAAATCTGCGAAAATCAACTTTGAATTACTGAAATATGCTTCCAAAATCAGCGGAAAAGAAAAAATGGCTGCCACTTTTTCAGCTATTATTTCAGGTGAAACATCAAAGCTGTTTCATATAGGAAATACAAGAGTATTTACTGTACAGGCAGGTTATCTGAAACAGCTTACTGACGACCATACAACATATAATCTTCTGAAAACAAGAGGACTATATGGGGAAGCAGAAAACTGCAACAAAAGTGAGATTATCTCCTGCTTCGGTGGTGGAACTAACCATTTATTCACACCTGATATTAAAGATATTACTATACCCAAGAATATTATTATTACTTCTGATGGCATTCACGATTACGTGGATATAGACAGCATGGAGGAAATAATATCTTCTGAGAAAAGCTGTCAGGAAAAATGTAATCTTCTTATGCAAATCGCACTTAATAATGGCTCGTGCGATGATATGAGCATAATATATCAGTGGTTATAAACTTTACATTCTAAAAATGCAACTTTCAGACTAAATACTCTGTTAAATGTAATTATATCAAACATAGGGTGGAGATTTTACCAAATCGAAAAAAATTCAATTTTTTATCATTCAGGAAGAGATTGATATAGCGATTGACAAATCGTCCCGTGAACAATTATAAAATGAACAATATCTACTGCATAATAAAGTCTCATATCCCCAAACGGAGATATGAGATTTTTACTTTATACGTTACTTATACTTGTTGGTGGTATCAGATACTGAAATCTCTAAACATGTTGAGTCATTAACATTTAGCTTCATATATTAATCTCCTTTTCACATCATTATTTCATAAAGATGTAATAACACATTTCTTCATGAATTGTAATCAATAATTTATACTTTCGCCGCATTTATCGCAAAATTTCGATGTATCAGGCAGCTTATTACCGCAGTTACGGCAATACTTGAAGCCTGTATGAACTCCTTTGGCACTTGGATTAAACGTAGGTTCAGAAGTATTTTCATTAGGAACAGGCTTTTCTGCTTGCTCATCATATAC
>JAZUJY010000322.1:0-3410 GCA_045643005.1 Oscillospiraceae bacterium
TGCTCTGAGCAGTGAAATACTGCACTTTAGACTGAAATACCATAATTATTCGGTTCTGTTCCGGAAAGCAGTGCGGTTTTAGTACGGAAATGGTGCGGTCGAAGTTCCGTGCAGATGCGGTTCTTCACGCGGTATATACATTTCATCGATATATATGTTTACTTTATTTTGAATGATGTCTACAGTATTCTCAATATTGGCTTCGCCATTAAAATACTTTTGAGCTTCATCAGTTATGATATCAGTAATATTCGGATCAACATCCATAGAGAATCTGACATTTTGAACTAAAGAATTGAAACTTTCAGTATCCTCACTTATTTCAGTTTTCAAAAGTTCATTTAATCTCTGATCATATTTTTTCTTGTTTATGACAGTCGATTTCTTTGAAATATCATCCATAAAACAAGTCTTTACTATTTTCCAGGCTTCTTCTTTGTTTGTACATCTTTCAGTAATGCTGTAGCATAGTTCCGGAACAACAGAAATATATGGTCCGTTCTTTCCGGGAAATCCTTCCAGTTTCATTTTATTGTCATAAGAATAAACTACTTTTTTCAAAGAACTAAAATCAATAAAATTTGTTGGTGCAATTACGTCAGATTCGTAATTTTCAGAATATAGTATTTTTGAGTTTTGTTTTATCATATTTAAAAGCTGAATAAACTCATCTGTTTGAAAATCAACTTTTTTATCATTTTGAGTATGATCATAAATATAAAACGGTATATAGTATTTCAGAGAATCAGTTTTACAAACAGCATTAATTATGATATTGTTTTCAGTTATGTATTTGTAATAATTTTCAGGATCATTTATTAATTGTTCGGTATCTGTATTTTTTGATATCATAGGTAATTCAATGTGAAATGAAGGAAATATTCTATATATCTTATCGTCATAAGAGTACATAGATAACAAATTTGTCATATATTCATCGTTCGTAATAGTGTCATCTTTATCAATAAAATTTTTTAAATCAGTAAACATGCCTTTTTCTGCATAACGTTCTAAATACATTCTGCCGTCTGAAACTATAATATCAAATACCTTGTTCAATGAGACAGCTTCAGCAAATTCTTCAGCTTTTCTATATTTTATTAAATCTATATTTGTTTCAGTATGCGTTGAATTATAATTAAGGACATACTCTGATAATAATGAACCGTCTTCTCCGATATATGCAACAGAAATAATATTATTATCCGCATTGATATAAGGTGTCAGAATGTATACAGCATCTTCTCCGAAACAAGCAAGAACACCCTCTTCATTGATCATATGATATTCGGAACAGCGGTCTGTTATTATATTTTGCAGGGAATTACTTACTTCATTTGTTTTATTATCACCGATATTATATGCAAAGAGTTTACTACTTGTTTCTATATAAAAATCATAGACTCCGCCGTCATATGTACAAAATGCATCATCATATTTTTCAATTACTTCATTTAAAGGTTTTACTGCTTCATTTTTCTTTGATTTTATATCATATGCAAAAATTCTTCTGTTTTCATCAACTGTATATACTGTTTCATTTCCTGATTTATCAGAAAAAGTTAAAAATTGTTTGTTCGGAATGCTGAACTCACCAGTAGGAGAACCATCCATACTGTATAACTCATATTCATCATTTCTGATAAACAATAAATTTTTACTCGCACCGCAAAAACTAAATCCTTCGGATGCAGGAAAATCCATGACCATATTTCCGTCACTTGAATTATATATTAAAGAATCGCCGTTTAAAGATTGTGAATATACTCCGCCTGAATTATCAGTAATATAATAATTATTAAAGCAGCAGCAGCCTTCTATTGGAAATGACTTTAATTCCTTGCCATTGCAGTCTATAACTCTTGCGTATGTCAAAGACCGGTTTTCACCCGCATGAACATTATAGATATTATTTTTGTCACAGGCAAAAATCTGAGAGTCAAGATCATTATAGTCAGAATAATCAAAACTTATCAATGGTTTATCACTGTTTAGCAAATAAAATTCCATCGTGTCATCTGATTTCAAAATGTAATCATAATCATCAGACGAATTTGCAATGAATTCCTTTCCGGAACGTGGAATTTCATATCTTTCTGTCGTTTTTGGAGAGCTCTCATCAATAACGTTTATATAAACATTGTCCATATCCATTGAATATGCAATTATCGAGCCGTCTGACAGCTTTCCTGCCCTGGCTACACCCGGAAGATCCGTTAAGTTATCGTTATCTATGATCCACTCTGTATCAAGTTCAGAAGTAAGTTTTAACAAATAATTTTTCTCTGCATTGATTCCGCATCCTATAAAGATATCACCTTTATCACCGACCACAATATCAAATTGAAACATACAGTCGTTATCAATATAATCAGAAAAATAATCCTTGCAATTTATTTCGTTTGTTAAGGACAAATTCATATCAAAAGTATAAATTTTATCCCATGAGCTGCAGACAATACGATTATTATATGTGTCTAATAATATTTTGTTAATAACATAATCTTTAACTATCGAAATATTATTTTCTTTTGTTTTTAAATTATAAATACCGGCATAAGAATCAGTTTCAATAGAACCGGATTCATTATGAAGGTCTGCTGATCCTGAATAAAGTACAAAATCATCATATTTTCGTACAAAAGATACATATATCTCTTCGTAGCCGGACAAAACTTCCGTATTTAAATCAATTATTTCTTTTGTATGATCAGAAATATTAAAAATAGAAATGCATGATGTTAAACTTTCATTTTCATCATGAACAACAAGTATATTATCATTTACTGAAGATATATTCTTTGTATTTTTTAAATTTATTTTATTAACTTCATATGAAACGTTATCACTAATTTGATTTTCATAACTTTGTTTTTTTTCAATATTATTGGTATTAGTAACTTTTGAACATGATGTTAATAAAGTAACTGTTAATAAAAATATCGTTATCTTTTTTATTACTTGCTTCATAATTTTATTCAACCTTTCTGCGAAAGACTTTGATTAGTCATAAAAAGTGTTTACGCTGATAATAAACATATTATACCTGAATTATTCACCAAGCACCATAGCTGTGTAAATAATTTCTAATTTTTAAAAAATCGAATCACAAAATCAAATTTGCGGGATTTACCATAATAATACATTACAAAAATGTATAGCTATCCCGTAAAATGATTTCTGATAAATTTTCAATTTTCAAGATACTTTTCCACAACTATTCATTCAGCTGTACAGAAAGCTGTTGAATACTATTGTGAGCAAATATAACAACACAGAGGATATCCTCCGCCTCTGTGTTGTTATAGTTTTATCATTGGTTTTAAAACTTTTTAAAAGTTTGAGTATTCCCATTGATTTCATAAAACTTTCGATCAGAATACATCCTGCATCTGACGTAAGTCTGCCAC
>JAZUJY010000323.1:0-47156 GCA_045643005.1 Oscillospiraceae bacterium
AAGGTGCAGGGCGACCGCAAAGCCCTGCGACCCCTCCCCAAAAAACCATCCCCCAAGCCCAAAATAGCCAAGGTGCAGGGCGATCGCAAAGCCCTGCGTTCCCTCCCATATAAACGAAAGGACCCCAAATAAAAATGAACATCATTGAAATCCTAAAATCCATCCTCTTTGGCATCGTCGAAGGCATAACCGAATGGCTCCCCGTAAGCAGCACCGGTCATCTTATCATCCTTGACAAATTCATCCAGCTTAAACAATCAGACGAATTCAAATCCGTATTTGATGTAGTCATTCAACTTGGCGCGATCATTGCCGTAGTAATAATTTTCTGGAAACAGATCTGGCCATTCGGCAAAAAACCTGAAGAACCTCTTTCAGAAAAAGGAATTTGCAAATACATAAAAAAAGACATCTTCATAATGTGGCTTAAGATAGTAGTTGCCTGCATTCCTGCAATAATCATAGGTCTTCCGTTTGATGACTGGTTTGAAGAGCATTTTTACAATGAAATTGTAGTTTCCATTGCACTTATAATTGTCGGTATCGCCTTTATCGTAGTCGAATCCCGAAGTAAGAATAAAGAAAAGAAAATCAACAGCATAAAAGAAATTTCATTTTCCACAGCCTTTATCATAGGAATATTCCAGCTGATAGCAGGAATATTCCCGGGAACATCCAGATCAGGAGCAACGATCATCGGTTCCCTTATTATGGGCGTTTCCAGAACAGTAGCAGCTGAATTTACTTTCTTCCTTGGAATCCCTACAATGTTCGGTGCAAGCCTCCTTAAACTCGTTAAACACGGTCTGAGCTTTTCTGTACCGGAACTCTTGATCCTTCTTGTCGCATCTGTTGTATCCTTTATAGTTTCCATGTTTGTTATAAAATTCCTCATGGGATACATCAAAAAGCACGATTTTAAAGTTTTCGGATGGTACAGAATAGTATTAGGTGTTGCAGTTATTCTTTGTTCTTTATTTATCTTTAAATAAAATCATAAATAACAAATCATTTTACAGATTTTACAAAAAGAAAACATTTTCATACTTGACAGTATAACATTATAGTATTACAATTATAATGTTGTTATTAACCGGAAAGTGGTGAGTGATGAATGGATCGTTACAAAATCCGACAGCTGTGTCTGCTCGGATCCGTATTATTTATAATATTGGTTATTGCAATTTGCTGCAGCAGCAGACCGGAAAAGAAAAATGAAAAAACAGCAGAATCTACAACGGAACAAACATCTGAGACTACACCGGAAACTACACCTGCAGCTATAAGTGATACAGAAAAGATCACTTTTACTGCTCATGATAAAATAAAATATCTGGATGTTGATTTTGAACCAATGGATGTTGCGGTCATAAACCGTGATTTTTTATCTGACATGATCATAGTAGGTGATTCAATTTCAATGGGTTATTCTGTCTACGGACGGCTTGCTGCAGACAATGTTATAGCAACAGGCTCCATTGGTCACAGAAATCTGATGGAAACAGATTTTACGTTTGGAAGCAGTACGTTAAAGCTGACGGATATCATTAAGACCAAAAGACCAAAATATATTTTCCTTTCATGCGGAATGAATGATATACGCATGATGAACGAAGAAGAATATACCAAAAAATGTCTTGAAAATGCGGATATAATCTTTGATGCATGTTCCGGATGTAAGATAATTCTGACTGCGATCACGCCAATAGCATCGTTTTCTAATTTTACAGACAATGAAACAATAGACCGTTATAACGAAGCACTTCGAAAAGCCGTTTTTGATTCCCGGAAAGAAGACCTGTTTTTCCTGAATGCTTCCCGCTACCTTAAAGGTCCTGACAATAATCTTATTACAGAGTTCCAGAGTGGTGACGGAATTCATCTTTCCGGAGATGCATATGATTACATGCTTTCATATATGATCACCATGCTCGAATGGATCTGATATCTTCAACCTGCAAGATCAAAAGATTCCAGTTAAGCCTTTGAAATTTAAAAATTTTAATCGACACCGGAGAGTGGTAGAATGAAACTGAGATGTTTATTTTCAAAAGAACAGATAGCAAGAAGAGTTAAGCAGCTTGCAGACACGATTTCACATGACTATAGAAACAAGGATGAATTATTTGTAATTTGTATTTTGAACGGTTCGATATTTTTTTCCGCAGATCTGGTCAGAGAGCTTAAGATACCATGTATTTTTAACTGCATAAAAGCAAAATCATATGCAGGAACAACCTCAACCGGAAAAGTTGACATCAGCTACGGTGATTCACTTGATGTAAACGGAAAGGATGTTCTCATCATAGAAGATATCGTTGATACAGGAACAACTCTAAAGGCACTTATTGACTTTTACAATGCAAAGGGTGCCGCATCCATAAAAGTATGCTCTTTCCTTGATAAACAATGCAGAAGAACTGCAGATGTAAAGGTAGATTATTACGGATTTGAGATCGATGACAAATTTGTTGTAGGATATGGTATGGACTATAACGAAAAGTACAGAGAGCTGCCTTATATCGGTTATATAGAGTAAATTTAATTTAACATAAGCATAAATGATATCCCCGCAGAAGGATTTATATCGATCTGCGGGGATATCATTTTTTCAAAGCTTTGCTTTTAACAAGCAGAGGCGAGGGATATCCTCTGTGTTGTTCTATGAAGGGATAATTTCTGAAAAATCATTCCAGACTATTGTATCTGATCCTCACATCAGGAAGGCTTGTTACTTCGTAATAGAAATTATATATTCCGTCAGGAGAAGTGATGTCATTTTCACCTGATGCAGGAGGGGAGAAAAAATGTATATAATATTCTTTTTGAGTATACTTATTCTGGAAAAATGAAGGCATCAGATCGATAAATCTGCATTCAGGTGATTTATAAAACCATAAGCCGTTAAATTCGATAATATAATTTGAGTTGTCGTTCTTTTCAAAAAACAGTTCACAGAATACAGGGGAGTCTGTGATGTTCGCTCTGATCGAAAATCCGTCTGCATCTTCTGATGAAGCCCATCTCAGTCTGACAGGAAGTGTTAAATTATCTGAATATTCAATCACCGGCGTAAAATAGGGGTGCTTTATGATATTTTTGTAAACATTAAGCAACGGAGTCTCTATTCCTACTGAAGAGTTTGAAGGATGTTCATGTTCAAGACCGAGACGACCTCTGTCTCTGAACTGATAGAGGCTGACAGCGTTGAGCCAGTCCGGTTTATTTTCTATTATAGTTCTGTAAAATTTTTCGATGCATTCTGCCTGTTCATAAGGACCGGTAACATCTCCGTCAGCATTTATCTCAGAGATAAAAAAAGGCTTTGAGATGCCGTTATTAAGTTCTCGGAAACGATTACAACTATTTTCAAAATAATCTATGATATCGTTTACACCATGACGAATATGTGAATAGTTATTTTTTTCAGCTGTTTCTACCGGCCATCCCCAGTTAAGAGCGATGTAATTATCCAGCGACCATATATCAGCATTAAGCACAGCCTCCATAAAGTCATTTTCTCTTTCAAGTTTTCCGGGATCATTTCTGTCAATTCCGCCTGAACACAAAATATCTGTAACATTTGGGGCGTGTTCTTTCAGAATATTATGAAAACGTACAAAAAAGTCAGCAACCTGTTTATATGTACATCTTTTTGAAAAAGAAAACCAGTTTCCTGTGGCTTCATGATTGATCCTTAAAAACATTCTTCCGAATGGTTTTAGATCGTTTGCTATGGCAATGAGAACATCATCAGAAACATTTGGATCGATCGTAAGTGTAAGTATTACATCCTGACCATGTTTTCTGATGTCTCTCATGCTTTTAAAAGGTTCACCGCTGTTTCCTCCTGAAAAGCTGTTATGATAAGGAAAATAATCATCATAAGGGTAATCCCAGCAGCCCCCGGTTTCATTATTAAAAACAATGCTTGCTCTTTCGGGCCATCCTTCGTCGTTTGGATAGCAGCAGTACATGAGAGTTACTGCTCGGTGAGGTCTTCCGAGCTTTGTGATCAGGTAGTCCTGATCAACATATTCGCCTCTTTCACTTCCGTCGCCTATATCAACTGCACATTTTGCAGGGGAAAGGTGAATCTTTTTAAGTTCTGTATTTTTCATAATTCTCCTTATTTTTTGCTTGTCAATTCATTTTTCGGAATGATAAATTCAAGTGCCTGTTTGTTGTTCCATATCTTGACATCTCTTTTGTCTCCGCCGGCTTCTCCGTCTATGGTCCAGTAAAGTTCTTTGTCATCATTTACTCTGATCTTTATTTCATTTGTTTTGAAAAAAGTAACATATTCGGTGTTTATAGCCTGTTTTATATTCAGTATGGATCCTATGATACTCTGAAGCTCAGCAGGTGAATTAGGTGTCCTGATAAGTGTGACCTCATAGAGACCGTCAGTATATGAAAAATCACCCATTGAAAGAAGTCCGGCTACAGATGCGGTGTTTGTAATAAGACCAAGAATAAAATCACCTGTGATCGTTATCCCGTTGCATTCTATGGTAAGATTATAGGACTGGATATTTGAAAGATGTTTTACTCCTTCCAGAATATATGCACTGTGACCGAGAATATTTTTCTTTTCCTGTGGGGTTTCATAGGATACTTCTGTCAAAGCACCAAATGCTGCAACATATGTAAAATAGTTTTCGTTGAAGCTTCCAATGTCAATTGGGGTAGATATTCCGTTTATAATGGAATCGAGTGCTTTATCTGATTCTTTTGGTATTTTTAAGCTCCTTGCGAAATCGTTTGTTGATCCTGAAGGAATATATCCGACAGGGACTCTGTTTTTTGAAACCATAAGTCCGCGGATTACTTCATTAAGAGTACCGTCTCCTCCGGAGCATATGATAAGATCATAATGATTCGTGTTGTTTTCATCAAGGATTCTTTTTACTGTTTCACAGGCATCATTTTTGGCTTGTGTCGGATGCAGAGTTACTTCGTATCCGTTCTTGGTGAGCTTATCTGTTATTTTTACGATCTTGGAAGATATTCTTCCTTTTCCTGAATGAGGATTGTAAATAAAGTATACATTTTTCATTTGATCATACCTTTCTTTTGCCTGTGTAATATATATATAAATTTTTGAAAAATTACATTCGATATATTTGTATAATAGACTCAATGCCCTATATTTCAACATTTGATGAAATTATAAACTAATATAATTATAACTGTAAATTATGATTTTTTCAAGTCATTTCAAAAAATTACAGAAATTACAAAATGTCAAATAAATTAGTTAAAATGCAGAAAAAAATTTAAAAAAATTATAATTATTTTGGTAAAATAGTTGAAATCGAAAGGTTTTTATGTTATAATATATATAGAAAGTAAAAACAAAAACAAAAACAAAATTTCGGATAATATGTTTTTAAGTACCATCCGGTGATTTTTACGTTAGGTTTATGATAGAAGGGAATGGTGTTTATGAAACTTAAATGGGAAGACGTATATGATATTTTTGATGGTGCTTCCTTGTGGGAAAACGGACACGATATGTATTGGTACCAGCTTATGTGGGGTCTGGTTGATTATAAACATCTTAATGAATATGAGGATGAGGCAGAGCGAATGAAAGTATTATCAAAAGCTTTTGCGATCATCAAAATATATATGAATTTTATCGAAAACTGTTTCGGTACAGAGGACGAAGAATTTTCAGAAGCTATAAGTGCATATTCTTCGGAAGTGTTTGATTATCTTTTTGAAGAAAGTGATGTAAAAGAAATATTTACAGCATTAAGTCAGGAAATGGGAATAAGAAGAACATTTTATACCATGTTTATAACATGTATCGAATTCAAAACCTACGACAGCGGAAAGATTATGAATGAAAATGAGCTCGATGCTGATGAAGAGGATATTGATTTTATTAATGAATTTCTTGATGATGAGATAGATGACGAACAGATCAGATATTTGTGCTATCACGATGATATGTGTGAAGAGATCGAAGAAGACGGTGACTATAAGGACGAGCATGAATATCTGGAAAATATATCAGATGAAAATATCGATGATGAAGAGTTCGATACAGAAGATGAAACAGAAGACGAACTGATGGAAGATCCTTTTGATGAGAACGGATTCAAGGATTATTCTGAAGATTATTATACCACATTTGATGAGTATCTTAAAGTCATAGCACTGTCATCAATGAGCCTTCTTGCAGATGTTACACCTGAAAAGGCAGCAGGCTATCTTTATCTTGCATCAAATATGAAAAATAACGAATTTATCAACTAATCATATAATGTTTCCCCAAAAACAGTGCCGTGTCAGTTTTCTGACACGGCACTGTTCATTCTTCAAATAAAATATTTTTATCTCTGTATTCCTTTATCCTTGCATTGTAAGCATTTATGGCATCATCTCTGAATGCAGCAGAGGGATTTTCTATTCCGAGCAGCGTCATTATATACTCTGTAAAATAAGGATTTGTTACAAGAATAGGACCTATCATGTTAGTTCCGAAGAAATTGTGAACATGAACGCCTTCAAGCTGTGATTCCTTGTTTATACCGAAGCCGCGTTCAACATTTGCAAAAAATG
Source organism: Oscillospiraceae bacterium (assembly GCA_045643005.1). Lineage (GTDB taxonomy): Bacteria > Bacillota > Clostridia > Oscillospirales > Ruminococcaceae > HUN007. The sequence goes on from JAZUJY010000323.1 coordinate 6,574, forward strand.
AATTCGAATTGTCACCGTATGTCTGAGTAAACTGAGTTTTGTATGATACGATGTCAATATCTTCAAATCTGCAAAGCATGAGTGTATTCAGTCTTTTCATCAGTCTTTGAACTGCATGGAGCTTGAATATTCCAAGTCCGGAGATTTTACTGCCGTCGTCAGTTTCTATATATTCAAAGAGAGTTTCCATGGCATTTCCCGTGAAAAGAAATATTTTGTCATTTTCGATCGCGTTGATAAGATCATCCTTGTATTCTTTGAGCTTGTCTATTATCTTTATCTGAGCTGATTCAGTACACGGACCCATATATATCATATCAGCCTCGCCCTTTACAAAAAGAGGCGTGTCATGATAAGCTGTTTCTATAAATTCTGCTTCCGGGATACATTTCTGAAGATACCTCATGTTTCCCATATCTCCGAAGAGGTTACAGAATTCAGGGTATAGTATTTCAATTTTCATTTTCTATTCTTTCCTTTAGTCTTTCTTTGATTTTAACTGAATAATTGTAGTTGTACATATCGAAAAGGATATATGTTTTTTCAGATAATTGTATATCAACAAGCTCAGCAGTATCCTCTTCATGCTCACAGCAGGCTATTTTGTCTTTTGAAATTCCTGCAAGCTCAAGTCTTAAAATATAATCAAGATGGCGTTTTCCGCCTATGATGATCTTTTTTACTTTGTCATTGTTAAGAAATTCAAAGTCAGTATCATACAGCCATGCGATAGTTTCAGATGTTTCAGCAGCATCATAGAAGTCATCTGTTATAAGTATTACCTGTTTTTCAGAAGGATCGTTTCTTATAATGTTGCATGAATGTGAGCAGGCAACCGGATTCTGACCTTTTGACATCATTCCGATTATTTTTTTGTCTTTTGCTTCAACTACATCAAATCGTGATTTTACGATACTGATCTTTTTGAATGATTCCTTTATCTGTTCATGAGATAGTCCGAAGGTTCTGAGAACAGATATAGCAGTAAGTGCGTTGTAAAGAGCAATTGTATTTTCGCAAGGAACCAGATAATCTTCATTTCCCTCAGGGGTTTTTACTGTTATCTGTGCATGTCCGTCTTCGGTAAAGGTCCTTGAGATCATGTCAAAGTCCGGTTCAAAGGATTTGAAATCGCATTTTGAGCATTTTGCCCTTCCGATGTGGTTGTATCTTAAAAAGCTGTATTCAAGAGGGGAACTGCATATCGGACATGCTCTGATGTCTTTTATTATGTTGTTGTCGATCAGAAGCTCATCGTCAAGCTTTTCCATTCCGAAAAATGTATGCTTGTTGTCTTTTTTCAGTCTTGAGCTTATCATATCATCACTGTTGAGAATAAGATGAGTCGAATCAGGGATACTTTGATCAAGAATATTGAAAATATATTCACTGTGTGCATTTCTTTTATATGAATCACGGGTGAGGTTTGTACAGATAAGGTAGGTTGGATGAACGTATGGAAATACACGTACAGCACTTCTTTCATCTACCTCAAGGACACAGTATTTCTTCTTTGCTTTGCCTGAAAGTGTTGAATCTTTAAGCAGAGCAGCAGTTATTCCTGTGTCAACGTTTCCTCCGAAGTTGTTGTTTGTACAGTCATATCCGTTGTCAGTCAGAATATCAAGGATCATGTTGCTTGTTGTAGTTTTTCCGTTTGTACCGGTAACAGCAATTATTTTCTCAGGTTTTTCAAGATATTTCAGAAAATCATGGCACAGTGTAAGTGCGGTCTGTCCGGGAAAATTTGTTCCGTTTTTTCTTAAAAGCTTCAGAAGCAGAACGGAAAGCTTTCCGCATACCAAAGCAAAATAAAATCTTAAAGGTTTTTTTGACATTTTAAATGGATCATCTCCGATAATTATAGTGAGTTGAGAGAACTCAAAGTTAATTATATCATTAATATTACAATTATTCAATAGGAAATTTTGATAATGAGAGGGGAGGGCAGAAAATGCACAGCTGCATGTCTGCTGTTAATCTCCTATAACATTGGCAGGACGGAGATATGTGAATGTAATGTCACGGAGCTTCAGACCGTTTTGTGCAAAGTAAAGACGCAGTGTGTTAAAGTGCGAGTACATAGGTGTTTCTTTTGTTATTGAAACATCAGCACCGTTAGTTCCGTTAAATGTAAAGGTTCCGCAGGCAGTTCCTACACAGAACAGTGTAACAGGGATCTGAGCAAGACTGCTTGATTCGGATGATGCTGTAAGAGTAATGCTGATATAACCCGGTTTGCTTAAAGTCAGACCGAAAGAAAAGCTGCATCCTTTTTCTGCATTTATTTCAGAAAGGTCGATCGTAAGCTTGTCATCCATTTCAAAAAACGGAACATCCTTTCCGTCCTGTTCATTTTTATTTTCCCTGTTGATAACAGTGACCGGCTCAAAGTCAGACTTTGTACGTTCAAAAGCACTTGAGTCCATAAGAATACGGCATATGTTTGCAGCATTTCTCTGAAGCTCACCTCGCGTAAGAGTTCCGTTTTCAAGTGCTTCAAGTGTATTGTCATCGCCCTCTGATGAGTCTCTGCATACCATGTACATATCATTCTGTGCTCTTGCCATTGCGGCAAAATTATTTTTGGATATTCCTTTTCCTCGTTCGTTTATGTTTGCCCACCAGTCAGTCATGACTATTCCTTCAAAATTCCATTCATTTCGAAGTATGGTGGTAGTAAGGTCATAATTCGCTGCTGTGTACAGACCGTTTACCGGACCATAGGTTGTCATTACAGATCTTGCTTTGCCGACCCTGACTGCTGTTTCAAATCCCTTGAGGTATATTTCTCTGAGTGCTCTTGCTGAGATCACTGAGTCGGAATAATGTCTTTCAAGCTCCTGATTATTTCCGCAGAAATGCTTTACTGTGCCTTCGACGCCTGATGCTCTGAGTCCTTTTAAAATATAGGAAGCTGTGATACCTGTGAGGTAAGGGTCTTCTGAAAAATATTCAAAATTTCGACCGTTGAGAGGGTTTCTGTGAATGTTCATCCCGGGTCCGAGAAGAAAGTCAATATTGTTGAACTGCATTTCGAGTCCGAGGTATGAAAACAGTTCTGAAATAAGTTCTTTATTGAAGGATGAGGCGATAAGAGTACCGTTAGGAAGGCTGAAGGCTTTTGCTCCGCTGTCCATTCTCAGTCCTGAAGGACCGTCAGAGCAGCATGCACATGGGATCCCATATCCAACAAGCTCGTTTGTAACTCCTCCAAACGCAGAGGCTGTTCCCGCTGTAACCTTAGGACTGCCCATTCCTTCTCCTCTTATTATGCATGAGAGATCATAGTCGGAAAACTGTGAAATGAATTCGTCCATGGTATTTTTTCCGTCTTTGACATCTTTGAGCTTTATACCTTTATCTCCGGTGAATGTTAATTCATACGGCAGCTCTGAAAGTCGTCTTTCAGCTTCATTTACAGTCATGAGAGGAACATCCTCAAATACCGGTTTAAAGCCGTTTTCTGTTCTTTCAGGACGTATTCTTCTGAAGCTTCTTACCGGATTCATTGCTTCAAAGCATTTTCTTGGCGGTATACTGTCTTCAGAAATATCAAATGATAGTACTTTGCCGGCGTCTCTGACATTTGTGCCGCAGTAGACATTTACGGTCCCGCTTTCGAGAACAAAACAGTTTTTGTGTCCTGTTATACCTGAATCATCAAAAGACATAAAACCGGAAAGATCAAATGATAAAGAAAGTTTTTGACTCTCACCCGGAGCAAGCTCCTTTGTCTTTTCAAAACAACAGAGCTGTTTTACCGGATTTCCAAGCTTTCCCTGAGGAAGTCCGAGATAAAGCTGTACGGTTTCTTTTCCGTTATATTTTCCTGTATTTGTTACTTCTGCACTTACAGAAATTCTGAATGAGCTGTCCGCTGATGCATCAGCTTTGATTGAGAAATCAGTGTATGAAAGACCGTAGCCGAAAGGATATCTGACCTTTTCCGGACAAAATGTTTCTGAGTATCTGTATCCGACATAAATATCCTCTGTATAGAAGTTAAATTCAGGATTTCCGAAATACTGTGACGAAGAGTAATCGTCTGTCGAATACATTATTGTATCAGTGAGCTTTCCTGATGGGCTTACTTTTCCGGAAAGTACTTCCGCTGTTCCTTTTCCTCCGAGCATTCCGCCCTGCCAGGCGAGCAGTACAGCATCAGCACCGTAATTTTCGATATCTGTAAGATCCATTATATTTCCGGTGTTAAGAACAACAATTACTTTTTTAAAGTGTTTTCTGACAAGACTCAGCATATTTTTCTCATCTGCCGTAAGGAGCCATGATCCTTCGGATATTTTGTTGTCCTGTTCTTCACCAGCAGTTCTTCCTATTATGACAAGTGCGGAAGAAGATTTTTCAGAAGCATTTTTAACAGTTTCTTCATCAAGAGGCATTTCTTTCTGACACCATGGTTCCTGTCCCCAGCCTTCACCCTGGTCAAACGGATTTTCTTCAGCCCATTTCTCATAGATGGAAAGAAGCTCTTCGTTAAGTTTTATTCCGCATTCCTTCAGACCATCTGTGATGTTTATTACTCTGGAAACATTGACCATTCCGCCTGATCCTGTTCCGCTTTTGTAATAGTGCATCTGTATCCGTCCGAAAACAGACAGAACAGAATCTTTTTCAAACGGAAGAGCAGAATTGTCGTTTTTCAGCATAACGATACCTTCTGTCACCATACTGACAGCAGTATCTTCGTATTTTTTCCAGTCCAGTTGCTTCATATAAATCACCCTCAAATAATATAATTACTTAATTATTATACATTATAAAGTTATAAAATTCAACACTGACTGAAAAAACGAGTTACATTCCTGTCAATATATACAACATTTTTTATTAAAAACAAGCTTGTTTTTAATGTATGTTATCATGCTTTAAAATTAATGAATTATGGTTAAAAAATTGTATGTTTATTTTATGAAATTTTTCTTGATTTTTTTATGAGTTTGTGATAAACTATTTAGAGTATGTAAATATGAATACAGACGATAGATTTTTTTCATATATTCGAGATAGTATATGAAGCGGAAAAGTGAAAATCTAGTCAAGTTGAAAGGAATGGTTTTAATGCCAAAAAAACAGGACATCAATAAAATTATGATCATCGGATCAGGTCCAATTATTATCGGTCAGGCTTGTGAGTTTGACTATTCGGGAACTCAGGCATGTAAAGCACTTAGAAAATTGGGATATGAAATTGTGCTTGTAAACTCAAACCCGGCAACTATTATGACAGACCCGGATGTAGCTGATATCACTTACATCGAGCCTTTAAACCTTGACAGGCTTACTCAGATCATCGAACAGGAACGCCCTGATGCTCTTCTTCCTAATCTCGGCGGACAGTCAGGACTTAACCTTTGCTCTGAACTTGCTGACGCAGGCGTTCTGGAAAAATACAATGTTAAAGTTATTGGTGTTCAGGTCGATGCCATTGAAAGAGGCGAAGACCGTATCGAATTTAAACATACTATGGAAAAACTCGGCATCGAAATGCCAAAGAGCGAAGTTGCTTATTCTGTTGATGAAGCAGTTAAGATCGCAGAAAAACTCAAATATCCTGTTGTTCTTCGTCCTGCATATACAATGGGCGGCGCAGGCGGCGGTCTCGTTTACAACGTTGACGAACTCAAGACAGTTTGTGCAAGAGGACTTCAGGCAAGTCTTGTAGGACAGGTACTTGTTGAAGAATCGATCAGCGGTTGGGAAGAACTCGAACTTGAAGTTGTAAGAGATGCAAACGACAATGTTATAACTGTTTGCTTTATTGAAAATATTGACCCTATAGGTGTTCATACAGGTGACTCATTCTGTTCTGCCCCTATGCTTACTATTTCTGAAGAAGTTCAGAAGAGACTTCAGGATTATTCATATAAAATCGTTAAGGCTATCGAAGTAATCGGCGGATGTAACTGCCAGTTTGCTCATGACCCTGTATCAGATCGTATTGTTGTTATCGAGATCAACCCTCGTACATCTCGTTCATCAGCTCTTGCATCAAAAGCTACAGGTTTCCCGATAGCCTATGTTTCTGCTTTGCTTGCATGTGGACTCACACTTGATGAGATCGAATGCGGTAAGTCAGGAAATCTTGCAAAATATGTTCCTTCAGGTGATTATGTAGTTATCAAGTTTGCTAGATGGGCATTTGAAAAATTCAAGGGTTCAGAAGACAAGCTCGGTACACAGATGCGTGCAGTCGGCGAAGTAATGAGCATCGGAAAGACATACAAGGAAGCATTCCAGAAAGCTATCAGAAGTCTTGAAACAGGTCGTTACGGTCTTGGATTTGCTAAGAACTTCGGCGAACTTTCAAAGGAAGAGCTCCTTCAGAAGCTTACATATCCTTCAAGCGAACGTCAGTTCATAATTTATGAAGCACTCAGAAAAGGTGCTTCAATTGATGAAATATATAACCTTACAAAGATCAAGCACTGGTTCCTTGAACAGATGACAGAGCTTATCGAAGAAGAAAAAGCTCTTGCTTCCATGAAGGGCAGTGTTCCTGCAGAAAATGTTCTCAGAACAGCAAAACAGGATGGCTTCTCAGACCGTTACTTAAGCAAGCTTCTTGAAGTATCTGAAGAAGAGATCAGAAATGCAAGATACAAATATGATATCCGTGAAGCATGGGAAGGAATCCATGTAAGCGGTACAGATAATTCAGCTTATTACTATTCTTCATACAATATAAAGGAAGATAAAACACCTGTTTCAGCAAACAAGAAGATCATGATCCTTGGCGGAGGTCCTAACAGAATCGGTCAGGGTATCGAATTTGACTACTGCTGCGTTCATGCTGCTCTTGCTTTAAAGAAACTCGGTTTTGAATCGATCATCGTAAACTGTAACCCCGAAACAGTTTCAACAGACTACGATACATCTGATAAGCTTTACTTTGAACCTCTTACTCTTGAAGATGTACTCAGCATCCATGAAAAAGAAAAGCCTGTCGGTGTTATTGCTCAGTTTGGCGGTCAGACACCGCTTAACCTTGCTGCTGACCTCAAGAAGAACGGTGTAAATATTCTTGGTACAACTCCTGAAACTATCGACCTCGCTGAAGACAGAGATCATTTCCGTGATATGATGGACAGACTCGGAATCCCGATGCCTGAATCAGGAATGGCAGTAAATGTCGACGAAGCTCTTGAAATAGCAAACAGAATAGGCTATCCTGTAATGGTTCGTCCTTCATACGTTCTTGGCGGACGTGGAATGGAAGTTGTACATGATGATGATATGATGAGAGTTTATATGTCTGCTGCAGTTGGTGTTACACCTGACAGACCTATACTTATCGACAGATTCTTGAATCATGCTACAGAATGTGAAGCAGATGCAATATCAGACGGTACAAACTGCTTTGTTCCTACAGTTATGGAACACATTGAGCTTGCAGGTGTTCATTCAGGCGACTCAGCTTGTATCCTTCCTGCAAAGAATCTTTCACCTAAACATATTGAAACAATTAAAGAATATACAAAGAAGATCGCTGTAGAAATGAATGTATGCGGACTTATGAATATGCAGTATGCAATTGAAGGCGATACAGTATATGTTCTCGAAGCTAATCCGCGTGCATCAAGAACAGTACCGCTTGTTTCCAAGGTTTGCAGCATCAACATGGTAAAGATCGCTACCGAGATCATGACAGCTCAGTTTACAGGAAAGAAATCACCTGTACCGGAACTTAAAGATAAAGTTATAAAGCACTATGGTGTAAAAGAAGCTGTATTCCCATTTAACATGTTCCAGGAAGTTGACCCGGTTCTCGGACCTGAAATGCGTTCAACTGGTGAAGTTCTTGGTATTTCTGAATCATTTGGAGTTGCATATTACAAAGCACAGGAAGCAACACAGATCAAGCTTCCTTCAGAAGGAACTGTTCTCTTAAGTGTTTGTGACAGAGACAAGCCGGAACTTATTGAGATCGCTAAGGCTTTTGCAGATCTCGGTTTCCATATTCTTGCTACCGGACGTTCATACGAGATCATCACTGAAGCAGGAATTACTGCTGAACATATTAACAAGCTTTATGAAGGTCGTCCTAATATCACAGACAAGATCACAAACGGTGAGATTCAGCTTATTGTAAATACACCTGCCGGAAAGACAAGTGTTCACAATGACAGCTATATCCGTAAAGCAGCTATCAAGCACAGAATTCCGTATATTACAACAATGGCAGCTGCAAAGGCAAGTGCTGAAGGTATCAAGGCTTATAAGAACAATACACATATAGGCGTAAAATCTTTACAGAACTTCCATTCTGAAATTATGTAATTAATATTCTGCAGGGCGGTTTATCACCCTGCAGATTTTTTTGATCATTCATATTTTATTTCACTATAACAACATAGAAATTAGAAAAAAATCCGCATGACATAGAGATCATGCGGATATTTTATTGTCTGATTTATATTTCAGACAATAATGAAATGGAAAATATTATGAAATAATAACAGATAATCAAAGATTTTTATAGAATTTCTTAAATTCTGACGGTGTGCAGTGTTTTACTTCCTTAAATACTCTGTTGAACGAAGTGATGCTTGAAAATCCTGAAGACATTGCTACATCGGTGATAGAATTGTCAGGATTCATAAGAAGTTTCTGTGCAACATTTGTTCTTACCTTGTTTATGTAATTAATATATGACATACCGCTGTATTGTTTGAAGATCCTTGAAAAATGATATTTGCTGTATCCGGCAATATCTGCAAGTTTGTCAAGTGAGATGTCAAACATATAATTTTTCTCGATATATTTTAATACAGTACTGAATTTTTCGTTGTATTCTGTGAGCTTTTCAGGTGTGCATTTGAGAAGATTTTTCTGAATGGAAAGCTGGCTCTCCCTTATCTTTACAAAGAGTGAAAGAAGCTTGAGATATATTTTTATCTCAGAAAGCTCATAGTTGTTAAAATATTCTTCATAAATATCAAGAACGACTTTTTTTGCAAATGTTCTTAGATTTTCATCTGAATTTGAATTGATGAAGGTTGTTTCTGAGAAAATTGCAGATATTGAACTGAGGGCCTGGATATCATTTAAAACAGAGCTGTCACACTGAAATATTATTCTCTGTCCTTCGATAGGGGACTTCATTGAATGAAGATCTCCCGGAGGGATGATAATAATATCTCTCTCCTTCATTGAATAGGTCCTGTTGTTTGTGTATACGGTAAAATCATTTCTTAAAGGCATAATGATCTCGACTGCGTTGTGCCAGTGAAGCGGATAGTCTTCATGAACGTTGTTGTCATATAATAAGGTGAAATGATTGTCCGAATATTCAACGGTTTCAAAATCACCATTAAGATTTTTTATCATGTCGATTCCTCCAGACGTTAAATATGGTGAAAGTTTGTAATCAAAAATTGCGTAGATTTCTACCAACTTTAATGTTCAGCTTTTACAGTTGTGTACGATACAACCATATAACTACGTTATCATTTGATTTTATTATACCATATTATATATTAAAAAAGCAATGTCTAATCAAAAATAAGCAAAATTTGAAATAATGATAGCAACATCTGATAAGTTTTTTCAGCTAAAATAATATATAATTATAACATAAGTTCGATTGATTACAAAAAATGAGGCGGTTTAGCTATGTCATTAAAAACTGAAAAAGTAGTTTATAAAAATTTCGGTACATGTCTTTCAGTTGTAAATAACGGCGTCAAACTTATGGCGTCACTTGATTTCGGTCCGAGGATCATCTTTTTCGGTCTGGAAAACGAAGAAAATCTTCTTCTTGAAGACATTGACAGAAACTTTTTTATGGATGTAGAAGGCTACGGAAAATGGTATACATACGGCGGACACCGTGTATGGCGTTCTCCTGAAGTTTCTCCTGAAACGTATGTTCCTGATAATGATCCGGTTGAATGGTCTCTCGAAGGAAATGTTCTTTCTCTTTCACAGAAGGAAACTCCTTTTGGAAAACAGTTCAGTCTTATCTGCACTTTTAATGATGACGGAAGCGTAAAAGTTGAGAACAGAATTAAAAACTGCAGTGACAAACCTCAGAAATTTGCTCCTTGGGCAATAACAGGACTTTGTCAGGGCGGAACCGAATATATTAAATTAAACACTGAAGATGCAGGATTTCTTGCCAACAGGACTATGGCACTCTGGTCATATACTGATATCAGGGATGAGAGATTCACTCTGACAAACGATGAAGTTATCCTGAGACAGGATCCGAATGTCAGAAAGAGATTTAAAGCAGGCTTTAATATAACAAGCGGTGAAGTAAAATATATTTCAGGAAAACAGTATTTTCTGAAAAAATTTGAAAATTACAACAGCGATTATAATTATCCGGATTTCGGATGTAATTTTGAAACATATACAAACGAGCATTTTATTGAATGTGAACTTATCGGCGATGAAAGAGATTATCTTCCCGGTGAAACTGCTTCGATAACCGAGATGTGGTTTGCGGGCAGAACGGAGGAATGATCGGATGGATTTTCAGAAAAAAGCTGAAAGCGTAACTGATCTGATGACTGTTGAAGAACAGGCAGAACAGCTAAAATATGATGCTCCTTCTAATGAAAAAGCAGGGCTCAGGGCTTATAACTGGTGGAGTGAAGGACTTCACGGTGCTGCAAGAGCAGGTACAGCAACGATGTTTCCTCAGGCGATCGGAATGGCATCAACTTTTGATGAAGAACTGATTGGCAGAGCAGCTGATATCATTGCTACTGAAGCCAGAGCAAAATACAATAGTTTTTCCGCACATGGTGACAGAGATATTTATAAAGGACTTACGCTCTGGTCACCAAATATAAATATATTTCGTGATCCAAGATGGGGAAGAGGACAGGAGACATTCGGAGAAGATCCGTTCCTGACTTCACGACTCGGGATCTCATTTACAAAAGGTCTTCAGGGAGACGGAGAATTTCTTAAAACAGCTGCGTGTGCAAAGCATTTTGCTGTTCACAGCGGTCCTGAAGCAATAAGACACAAATTTGATGCACGATGCAGTATGAAGGACATGGAAGAAACATATCTTCCTGCTTTCAAAGCACTTGTTACTGAAGCTAAGGTTGAAGGTGTCATGGGTGCATACAATCGTGTAAATGGTGAGGGTTCATGTGCAAGCACATTTCTTATGAACAAACTTAAGGAATGGCACTTTGACGGATATTTCGTTTCAGACTGCTGGGCAATCAGAGACTTCCATACAAATCACGGACTCACCAGAACAGCAGAGGAATCAGCAGCTCTTGCACTTAAAGCAGGCTGTGATGTGAACTGTGGAAACACATATATTCATATGCTTTCTGCTCTTGAACAGGGACTTGTTTCTCCTGAGGATATCAGAACTGCTTGTGTTCATCTTATGAGAACGCGTGCAAGACTCGGAATGTTCGAAGAATCAACAGAATTTGACAAAATACCATATTCTGTGATATCATGTAAAGAGCACAAAAAAACAGCACTTGAAAGTTCAGAAAAATGCTTTGTTCTTCTTGAGAACAACGGTATTCTTCCTCTGGATAAAAACAAGATAAGATCCATAGCGGTAATCGGTCCAAATGCCGACAGTCAGGGAGCTCTTGAAGGCAACTACTGCGGTAAGGCTGATGAATATGTTACATATATTGAAGGAATAAGAAAGGCTTTTGACGGGGATATCTTCTATTCAGAAGGATGTCATCTGTTTAAAGACAGGGTAATGGATCTCGCTGTTGCTGATGACAGATTGTCAGAAGCTGTATGCTGTGCAGAAAACGCCGACGTCGTTGTTCTTTGTCTTGGACTGGATGCAACCATAGAAGGTGAGGAAGGCGATACAGGTAACCAGTTCTGTTCAGGTGACAAGATGGACCTCAGACTTCCCGAATCACAGAGAAAGCTGATCGAAGCTGTCAGAAAAACAGGTAAACCGATGATCATAGTAAATTCAGTCGGAAGTGCAATAAACACAGAAACTGAATGTGATGCACTGCTTCATGCCTGGTATCCCGGACAGTTCGGTGGTACAGCTTTTGCTAAGATACTTTTCGGTGATATCTCTCCTTCAGGAAAGCTTCCTGTAACCTTCTACAAAACATCAGATAAACTTCCTGATTTTGAAGATTACAGTATGAAGAACAGAACTTACAGATATATTGAAAATGATGATAATGTTTTGTATCCGTTCGGATACGGACTTACATATTCCAATGTAAAGCTTGAAGATCTTAAGTATGCTGATCAGACAGCCACTGTTACCATAGAAAACACAGGTAATTTTGATACATACGAAACAGTTCAGTTCTATCTGAAAGATAAAGCAGAGGATGCTGTTTTAAATCACAGTCTCTGCGGCTTTAAAAAAGTATTCCTTAAGAAGGGCGAAAAGAAAACAATTTCTGTTAATATTTCTGATACTTCATTCGAGGTAGTACACAAAGACGGAACGAGATCGATAGACAGTAAAGAATTTTCTTTGTACGCAGGTGTTTCACAGCCTGACAAAAAAAGTGAAGAGCTCACAGGCATAAAATGCCTTGAACTCAAAATAGTTAGATAATATCATTAACCATTTCTTAATTTTTCTTAATTCTACTTTTTTATGCAGTATGTCTCTTATTGATGTACTGCATATCAGAGTGTGAAAACGGAAATGATTGGAATGATTGGTTGGAGATATTTAATATATTTAATACAAATTGATCAAATTATTTACAAAGGAGTAAATTTATTATGAGCGAATTTTTTAAAGGTATTGGCAAAATTCCATTCGAAGGCAAAAACAGCACAAACCCACTTGCATTTAAGTATTACAATCCTGATGAAGTTGTAAACGGAAAGAAAATGCGTGAACACCTCAAATTTGCGCTTTCATGGTGGCATACAATGGGCGGCGACGGTACAGATATGTTCGGCGTTGGCACAACAGATAAAAAATGGGGCAAAAATGACCCGATGGATATAGCTAAGGCTAAGGTTGATGCAGCTCTTGAGATCATGGACAAGCTTTCAGTAGATTACTTCTGCTTCCACGACAGAGACGTTGCTCCTGAAGGTGCAACTCTTGAAGAATCAAACAAGAGACTCGACGAGATCACAGATTACCTTAAAGCTAACATGGGCGACAAGAAATGTCTCTGGGGTACTGCTAACTGCTTCAACAACCCAAGATACATGCATGGTGCAGGTACAGCTCCTTCAGCTGATGTTTATGCATTTGCAGGCGCTCAGATCAAGAAAGCTATCGAACTCACAGTAAAACTCGGTGGTAACGGTTATGTATTCTGGGGCGGTCGTGAAGGTTATGAAACACTTCTTAACACAAACATGGCTATGGAACAGGAAAACATGGCTCGTCTTATGAGAATGGCTGTTGACTATGCTCGTTCAATCGGCTACAAGGGTGATTTCTATATTGAACCAAAGCCAAAGGAACCAACAAAGCATCAGTATGATTTCGATACAGCTACAGTTATCGGTTTCTTAAGAAAATTCGGTCTTGACAAGGATTTCAAGATGAACATAGAAGCAAACCATGCTACACTTGCTCAGCACACATTCCAGCATGAACTCCGTGTTGCAAGAGACAACGGTGTATTTGGTTCTATCGACGCTAACCAGGGCGATCCGCTTCTCGGATGGGATACAGACCAGTTCCCGACAAACATTTATGATGCTACATTCTGTATGTATGAAGTTATCAAAGCAGGCGGCTTCACAAACGGCGGTCTTAACTTTGACTCAAAGGCAAGAAGAGGTTCATTCACTCTTGAAGACATCTTCAACTCATACATTGCAGGTATGGATACATTTGCACTTGGCTTCAAGGCAGCTAACAAGATCATTGAAGACGGCAGAATCGATAAGTTCGTTGAAGATCGTTATGCTTCATGGAACACAGGTATCGGTGCTGATATCAGAGCAGGCAAAACAACTCTTGCTGATCTTGAAAAATACATTCTCGCTAAGGGCGATGTAATGGATTCACTTACAAGCGGCAGCCAGGAAAAACTCGAAGCTATCGTAAACAACGTACTTTTCAGCCTTTAATCTTTAGTATCTGCGGAGGTTAAACATGAAATACGCTATAGGTGTTGATATCGGAACAAGCGGTACAAAGTCTGTTATGTTCGATGAAAAGGGTAATGTTATTGCTTCAGCAGCAATTGAATATCCTCTTTATCAGGAAAAGAACGGCTATGCAGAACAGGAACCTTCCGATTGGTATAACGCTTCTGTTAATACTATAAAGAAAATTGTTTCAGACAGCAAGGTTGATCCTGCTGACATTACAGGTATCGGTATCTCAGGACAGATGCATGGTCTCGTAATGCTTGATGAAAACAATGAAGTAATAAGAAAATCAATCATCTGGTGTGATCAGCGTACTGCTAAGGAGTGCGCTGAGATCACTGAAAAAGTCGGTGCAAAACGACTTATAGAGATAACTGCAAATCCTGCTCTTACAGGTTTTACAGCTTCAAAAATTCTCTGGGTAAGAAACAATGAACCTGAGAACTACAAAAAATGTCGTCATATTCTCCTTCCAAAGGATTATGTAAGATTTATGCTTACAGGTGAGTATGCTACAGAAGTTTCAGATGCATCAGGAATGCAGCTTCTTGACGTTCCGAACAGATGCTGGTCTGATGAAGTTCTTGAGAAGCTTGATATTGACAAGTCTCTCCTTGCTAAGGTTTATGAATCTCCTGAGATAACAGGTAAAATTACCGCAAAAGCAGCAGCTCTTACCGGACTTATGGAAGGTACTCCTGTTGTCGGCGGTGCCGGAGACAATGCTGCAGCTGCAGTAGGTACCGGTATTGTTAGTGACGGTAAAGCATTTACAACTATCGGTACAAGCGGTGTTGTATTTGCTCATACTTCAAAAGTTCAGATAGATCCTAAAGGCAGAGTTCATACATTCTGCTGTGCAGTTCCGGGATGCTGGCATATCATGGGTGTTACACAGGCAGCATGTCTCTCACTTAAATGGTTCAGAGACAACTTCTGTGAAGCTGAAATGAATGAAGCTAAGGAAAAGAACGTAAGTGAATACTATCTGATGGACAAGGAAGCTGAAAATATTCCGATAGGTTCAGACAAACTTCTTTATCTCCCGTATCTTATGGGTGAAAGAACACCTCATCTCGATCCGGATGTAAGAGGTATGTTCTTCGGTCTGTCTGCTATGCATACAAAGGCTCACTTCATTCGTGCCGTTCTCGAAGGTGTTGCTTATTCACTTCGTGACTGCAAGAATATAATCAGTGAGATGGGAACTGAAATTTCAGATATGATGGCCTGCGGCGGCGGCGGAACATCACCGTTATGGCGCAGCATGCTTGCTGATCTTTACAATTGTCCTGTTAAGACTGTTGCCTGCAAGGAAGGTCCTGCACTTGGTGTTGCAATTCTTGCATTCGTTGGAACAGGTGTATACAATACAGTTGAAGAAGCTTGTGCAGCTATGATCAGAACTGATAAGACTCAGAACCCTGATGAAAATGCTTCAGCTGAATATGAGAAGTATTACAATCTCTATACCAAGCTCTATGGTTCTATCAAGGATAATTGCAAAGAGCTTGCTAATATTTGACATCTTCTTCATTAAATATATTCAATCAAATCATTTTAAGGAGAACGCCTTGGTTAATACCGGGGCGTTTTTCTTATTCTGACGACGAAGAGTATATCCTCTGCATCTGAAGTCAGAACACACTTTTTGACTGTCCGGTGATCAGTTCACTGAACAGATCCTGTTTCTAAAAACAATGATTTGAGTTGGATCTGATCATTTAATTAGATATATGAATATTAATTATTTAAAATTTAAATTAAAATATAAAATTAAGATATATAGATAAATCTTTTTATGTAATTCATATATTTTTTTTTCTGAATACAAAAACTGTTGCTAATTTGATTTAATTGTGTTATAATATTTACAAAGTGATAAAATTTTAATTATTATTCACTTTTAAATTAATATAAATAAATATGTAAATGAACAAATATAAAGATCAGGAGGTAATAATATGTATATTTTCGTAACATAGATTTTTATTCAGAATTTAATTAAACCTAATTATTATATTTAACATGGAGGCTTATAAAAATATGTATGATTATACTTACACTTATTCCGGCGGCAGTTCTGACACTGCAGAAACAGCTTTTCTTGCCGCTTATTTTGGAGCAATTTTGATTTTTTCAGTTATACCTAGTATTTTAACATTGATTGGTACATGGAAAACTTACACAAAAATGGGAGAACCGGGTTGGAAATGTCTTATTCCTATTTATAGTTATTATGTTATATGTGAAAGATGTTCAACAAAGAAAAATTTCATAATGACATTAGTGTCAGCAGGTATAATTCTTTTTTCAACTCTTTTTTTCATAGGCGGAGGATCAGCAGTAATAATTGGAGTATTGTTGTATCTGGGCGGACTTATAATGAGTCTTGTTTATATTGTCAAAATATTTTTTGATCTGAGTAAAAGCTTTGGATACAGTGCAGCATTTGGAATTGGTTTGATTTTATTACCATATATATTTTTTATGATTTTAGCTTTTGGAAGCTCTCAGTATAATGGTAATATCAATGAGATTTCTTATAATGATAAAGCTGACTACTATGGCGGATATTCTACAGCAGGATATCAGAACTATTCAAATAACTCAAACAGAAATTATCAGAACAACAATTACTCCAATAACATGGGAAACAGTTATCAGAATAACGGATATTCAAATAATATGAACAACGGTTATCAAAATAACGGATACTCAAATAATATGAATAACAGTTATCAAAATAACGGTTCTTTTAATAACATGAACAGCGGTTATCAGAGCAACGGATATTCAAACAATATGAACAACAGCTTCCAAAATAATAATTTTAACAGTCCTGTAAGTGCTCAGCCTAAGGATATGGCTGATCTGGAAGTTCCGGTTGTTGATGATTCAGCATTTGAACAGTACGAAAGAAGTAATGGCAGAAAACCTAACAATGATAATTTCATGAATGGAATTTGATCGGATATTATTTTTTGTCAATAACAGTATGATATTTAAAAAAATGTGAAATTTGTTTTCGAATTTCACATTTTTTATTTAATAATAAGGAAAGGCTGTGTAAATTACGAAACAGGAAAAGAATAGTGTATTAAGTAAAACTCCGATAGTATGCCTGCTTGCTTTTGTCTGCTGTGCTCTTTGGGGAAGTGCATTCCCTTGTGTCAAGATCGGATATAAAATGTTTAATATAGCACAAAGTAATGCTGCGGATCAGATTTATTTTGCAGGAGTTAGATTTGCAATAGCCGGGATCATGGTCATAATTTTCGGATCATTCTGTGAAAAAAAACTGCTGATTCCAAAAATCAAAGAAATGCCCAGGGTTGCAGCTCTCAGCTTTTTTCAGACCATCATGCAGTATGTTTTGTATTACATCGGTCTTGCAAATACCACAGGTGTGAAAGCTTCGATAATCATTGGTTCTAACGTTTTCACAGCAGTTCTTATCTCAAGCCTTTTGTTTAAGCTTGAAAAACTTACAGTTAGTAAGGCTGTCGGCTGTGTGCTTGGATTTGCCGGAATCGTTATAATAAATCTCGGAGGAAAAGGCTTTGACCTGAATTTCAAACTAAAAGGAGAAGGTTTTCTCTTTTTCTGTACATTCGCTTATGCATTTTCGTCTGTCCTTATGAAAAAGTATTCCAAGGACACAGATCCTGTGATGCTCAGCGGATGGCAGTTCCTGTTCGGAGGAATAGTAATGATCCTGTTCAGTCTTCCGGCCGGAGGCAGTATTTCAGTTGAAACAGCACCATCATTTATTATGCTTATGTACCTTGCATTCATTTCAGCAGCTGCTTACAGTCTGTGGGCAGTACTTCTTAAGCATAACCCTGTTTCCAAGGTCGCTGTTTACGGTTTTATGAATCCGGTTATTGGCGTAATTCTTTCATCACTTCTTTTAAATGAATCGGCTTCCGAATTCGGTTTAATTGCTGTTGCCGCTTTAGCTTTAGTGTGCCTGGGGATATATATAGTAAACCGTAAATAATTTTATTATGATATACAAATGAAATATTAACAGAATTTTACTGTTAATATATATTAAATCATTTTGTGAAGGGAGGGTGTAGCATTATTTTTTCAAAGGAGAAAAATGAAAATTAAATGGAGGGGTAAAAATGTTTAATTTTAAAAAGAAACCGGTACTGGTTATTTTGGCGATACTGATGACATTTTTTATGTCGTCATGTGCTTTTTTTGAAGATGAATATGATGTAAATGAATATGCGGATCAACGGGCTGAGGTAACCGAAGTAACTGAAGTTACAGAAATTACAGAAGCGCAGACTACATCGGTTACAACGATACAGGAAGAATCCGCTGTAACTGAGATAACAACAGATTCTGAAGAAAAAAAAGATCCTCAAAATGTTGAATATCCGAATGATGTTACTATACTTTATACAAACGATGTTCATTCATATATAGCAAATAAAGGTACAGATGATGATGGAAATGAATGTCCACTCATCGATTATTCAACTGTTGCTGCTTACAAAAATAAATTAAAAAATGAAGGAAAAAATGTCCTTCTTGTAGATGCAGGAGATTTTTCACAGGGAAGTGCATATGGTGCGATGGACGAAGGTAA
Source organism: Oscillospiraceae bacterium (assembly GCA_045643005.1). Taxonomy (GTDB): domain Bacteria; phylum Bacillota; class Clostridia; order Oscillospirales; family Ruminococcaceae; genus HUN007. The sequence goes on from JAZUJY010000323.1 coordinate 25,250, forward strand.
AACTGTTATCAGTCTTATGAATGCGGCAGGTTATGATCTTGCAACGCTTGGCAATCATGAGTTTGACTATGGTCAGTTCAGAGCATTTGGAATAATGAGTGAAGCAGATTTTCCTGTTATTTCATGTAATTTTTATAATGTATTTGACGGTTCTCCCGTTCTTGAGCCTTATAAAATAATAGAGATCGGAAACTGCAAAATTGCATTTATCGGTATTTCCACCCCTGAAACTATAAAAAAATCTTCTCCTGTATATTTTCAGGATGACAGAGGAGATCTGATATATGATTTTTACGGCGGTGATGACGGAAAAGAACTTTACGGCTGTGTTCAGAAAACAATAGATGAAGTAAAAGACAAGGCTGATTATATAATTGCTTTAGGTCATCTTGGAATAGATGTATCTTCAGAACCATATACAAGCAAACTCGTAATTGAAAATACAACAGGACTGGACGCATTTATAGACGGTCATTCACATAATGAAGTCAATGAGATCGTAAAGGATCTTGACAAAAATGATGTTTTACTTACACAGACAGGCAGCAGTCTTTCTTCCATTGGTCAGATGACTATTTCAAATGGAGTTTTTTCAGCAAAACTGATCTCAGATTATTATGAGCATGATCCTTCACTGACAAAAACTGCAGAAAGCTGGATCAATACAGTAAATCAAAAGCTGGGTGAACAGATCGCTGTTCTTGATTCTCCGATGTTTATTACAGAACCTGATGATCCGGGTACAAGAATTGTACGAAATCATGAAACAAACCTTGGAGATTTCTGTGCGGATGCATGTTACTATTATTTTAATGAAATATCAGATATAGACTGCGATTTTGCAATTCAGAACGGCGGCGGCGTTCGTTCAAGTGTTGAGCCGGGTGAATTTACATACCTTACATCCAAAAATGTTGCTCCTTTTGGAAATATAATATGTCTTGTTGAAATAACAGGAAAGCAAATGCTTGATGTTCTTGAAAAAGGCGCTGTGAATGTTGGAGAAATTGATGAAAAAACAGGAAAAAAAGCAGAAAACGGCGGATTCTTGCATGTTGCAGGTATTCAGTATACAATTGATACTTCAATAAAATCTACAGTTAGCCTTGATGAAAACGGGGCATGGTTATCCGGTCCAAGTGGTGAATACCGTGTCAGAGATGTAAAGGTATATAACCGTGAAACAGGAAAGTATGACGATCTTGATCCTGACAGGACGTACAGACTTGGCGGAATCAATTACATTCTCCGTAACCAGGGCGATGGATTTGCAATGCTTAAAGATCTGAATACTGTAGTTGACTATGTAACCGAAGATTATCTGATGCTTTCTGAGTACGCAAAAAGCTTTAAAAAATCTTCCGATGGTTTTGCTCATATCAATACAGAAAACAGTCCTCTTTCTTCCTGCGAAGGCTATCTGCTGGATTATGAAGACCCATACGGCTCCGGAAGAATAATAATTAAATAATATATTTTTCATATTTATACAAAAAGGGATATATTTTGCCATAGGTACGATATATCCTTTTTTACTGTAGTAAAAAGTGTGTAAATAACATTATCGTATCGTTTCAGTGTAATAACTAAATAATCCGGAAATCGGAATAAAATGATATGTTAAAATAAAGAATTTAAAGTTTTAAAGAATAAAAAATAATAATTTATATTGTAAATCTGTAAAAAAAATGTTATAATTTTAATTATAGTCTATTGTTACTCATATCTTTTAAAGGAGTGTCCTATCAGATAAATGAAAAAGTGGAATATCGCTAACCCTGATGAAAAAATCTCTAAACAACTTACTACCGGCAGTGATCTGACATCTTTATGTGCTGATGTTCTTGTATCCAGAGGAATAAAAGATCTGAAATCAGCTGCAGAGCTGTTGTCAGCTCATACACTTGAGTCTCCTTTGTGTATGAAGGATGCTGAAAAAGCAACTGAAATAATAATTAATGCAGTTGAAGAAGGAAAAAGAATATGCATATATGGTGACTATGACTGTGACGGAATAACATCGACCGTAATACTTTACTCATACCTTGAATCTATGGGTGCCGATGTTCATTATTATATACCTGAACGTAGTGAAGGATACGGACTTAACAAGGACGCTGTACAGAAAATATATGAGGAAAAAACTGATCTTATTATTACAGTAGACAACGGAATTTCAGCTTGTGAAGAAATTGATCTTATTAAAGACCTTGGGATGTCTGTTATTGTAACAGATCATCATCAGCCTTCTGATATCATTCCTGCGGCTGATGCAGTTGTAAATCCACATCAGTCTGACTGTGAAAGCAAATTTAAATTTCTTTGCGGTGCAGGTGTAGCTTTAAAACTGTGTGCTGCTCTTGAAGGCGGGGATTATGATTCCGTACTTGAACAGTTCGGAGATATAGCAGCTATTGGAACAATAGCCGATGTCGTTGAACTCAGCGGAGAAAACAGATATATAGTAGAATACGGACTTAAGGTACTTCTTAATACAGAAAGATGCGGACTGATCGAGCTTCTGAAATGCGCAGGTCTTTGCGATGAAGAAGGAAATATAGGAAAGATCAGCGCGACAGACGCCGCGTTTAAGATCGCACCAAGAATAAATGCTTCAGGAAGATTCGGTTCTCCGAAACAGGCTTTTGAACTTCTTATGTGTGACGATCCTGAAAAAGCAGCTGAACTTGCAAACGAACTTAACAGACTTAACTCGGAGAGAAAAAGTACCGAGGATGTAATTATAGATGAAATATCAGATCTGATAAACAGTGATGCATCAGTTCTCTCGCAGAGAGTACTTGTATTCAGCGGAGCCGGCTGGCATCATGGCGTTATCGGAATAGTTGCCGCCCGAATAGAAGAAAAATACGGAAAGCCGTGCTTTATCATAACAGTGGAAGATGACGAAGCCAGAGGTTCTGCACGTTCATTCGGAGATTTTTCAGTTTTTGACTGTTTAACGTATTGTTCTGATGTACTTACGAGATTCGGCGGTCACAAGGGCGCAGGCGGTTTTTCTCTTAAAACGTCTGACATCGACAGATTTAAGCAGATGATAGGTGATTTTTCACTCAAAAATTTTGAAAAGATGCCTGTTATGTCGCTTGATGCAGTAAAGGTTTTGAAACCGACAGACATAACACCTGCAAATGTTGAAGGACTGAAGGTGCTTGAACCTTTCGGAGAGGGAAATCCTCAGCCGATGTTCGTAATGAAAAACGCTGTGATAAGCTGTATAATACCTCTTTCAGGAGGAGTTCATACCAAGCTGATGCTTGATTACGGCGGATACAATTTCCCTGCACTTATTTTCAGAACAAAACCTTCTGAATTACCGATAAAAAACGGAGAAACATGGGATTTTCTTATTACTCTTGAAATAAATGAATATAACGGCAGAAAATCAGTCAGCCTGTTTGTTGCCGATTACAGAAAAAGCGGACTTAACGAAGACAGCTTCTTTGCTGCCGGTCTTGCCTATGACAAATATATCAGAAAAGAAGAAATGCCTGAGGCATATTATCAGAGAATGTGTCCTGACAGAAATGATCTCGTAGCTGTATATTCAGCTATCGGAAACGAAACGACCTCGGTATTTCCTTTATTTATAAAGCTTACAAAAAATAAAATAAATTTCTGCAAACTGAAGATATGTCTTGATATTTTCAGAGAACTCGGACTTTTAAAGATAGATTACGCCAAGGATGAGGTTAAAAAACCTGAAAACATCCGAAAAGCTGATCTTGAAAATTCAAATATACTAAGGGAGCTGCGAAGTAAATGGGGAATGAAAGCTGTACAATAAACATGCTCATCCAGAAGATCCTGGATGACGAAAAACAATATGATATGAGCAAGATCATTTCTGCTTACGAATTTGCTGCAAAAGCTCATGAAGGACAGAAGAGAACATCAGGGGAACCATATATAGTCCATCCGGTCTCTGTAGCATTTATACTGCTTGAACTCGGAATGGATACGGATACCATTTGTGCTGCGATGCTTCATGACGTTGTTGAGGACACTGATGTGACACTTGACAATATAAAAAGAGCTTTCGGACAGGATGTTGCCATGCTTGTTGACGGTGTTACAAAACTCTCAAAAGCACCTATTACAAACTATGATGAGCAGCTTGCAGAAAACGTCAGAAAGATATTGCTTGCCATGTCTCAGGATATCCGTGTTATGCTTATCAAGCTGTGCGACAGACTTCACAATATGCGTACACTTGGCTGCAGACCAGGCTACAAGCAGAGAAAAACAGCTCTTGAAACAATGAATATTTATGCGCCGATAGCTCACAGACTCGGGATAAGAGCAGTTAAAGAAGAACTTGAGGATCTTGCGTTCCAGTATCTTGATCCGTATGCATATCAGGAAATTGAGCATATTCTTGAAATTAAAAAGGATGAACGCGAGAAGTTTATTACAAGCATCAAGGACAGAATAGCTGCAAGATTTGAGAGCGAGCATTTTGAAAAGAATCCTCAGATAGACGGCCGTGTAAAAAGCATTTACGGAATATACAAGAAAATATATGTAAACAGAAAAAGCATCGAGGAGGTTTACGACAAATACGCTGTACGAATCATCGTGTCCAGCGTATCTGAATGCTATAACGTTCTCGGTATTGTTCATGATCTGTTTACACCTATTCCTAACAGATTTAAGGACTATATTTCAACTCCGAAGGCAAATATGTACCAGTCACTCCATACAACAGTTTTCGGACGCGAGGGTATTCCTTTTGAAGTACAGATAAGAACGTGGGATATGCACTATACTGCAGAGTACGGTATCGCAGCTCACTGGAAATACAAAGAGGGAATCAGCAGCCATGACAAGATGGAGGACAGACTTGCATGGATAAGACAGGTAATTGAAGCCCAGCAGACTGCTGATGACGTTGAAGAAATAGTAAGGATCATAAAAAATGATCTTTCACCTGAAGATATCGTTGTATTTACTCCGAAGGCAGACTCTTTTACACTGCCGGTAAATTCTACGGTTATAGACTTTGCATACAGAGTACATACTCAGATCGGTCACAGGACTACAGGTGCCAAGGTTGACGGAAAGATAGTTCCGCTTGATTACAGGCTTCATACGGGTGATATCGTTGAGATCATAACTACAAAGGACGAGAAAAAAGGTCCTAACAGAGCATGGCTTGAAATCGTTCAGACGAACGAAGCAAAAGCAAAGATCCGCTCATGGTTCAAAAATGAATGCCGTGAAGAAAATATAATCAGAGGAAAACAGGAGCTTGAAAAGGAATTTAAGCATTACAGAATGAAAATAGCTGATGAGGACAGGGAAAAGTTCCTTGCTGAAGATCTCAGACGTCATAACTGTCCTACAGTTGATGATTTTTATGCTTCCATAGGATACGGCGGTGTCCTTCTTCCGAAGATCATGCAGAGACTGAAGGACAAATATATCAAGCTGTATGGTGAAGAGCAGGAAGAACCGGCTCCGGTCAAGCAGAAAAGGAAAAAAAGTGACAGCGGCATTATTTTTGAGGGTTCATTTACAGATGTGCCGGTCAGATTTTCACAGTGCTGCAATCCTTTGCCGGGTGATGAAATAATCGGTTTTGTTACAAGAGGTCACGGAATCTCGGTACACAAAACGACATGTCCTAATTACATGACTTCCAAGGAAACACTTGAAAACAAGGACAGATGGAAAAAAGTTGAATGGGCAGAGAATGTAAAGGTTGATTTCCATGCAGTCATAGAAATAATAGCTCTCGACAGAAACAACGTTCTTCAGCATGTAATAACTGTTATTTCAGAGGCGAAGACTCCTATCTACAACTCATCTTCACGACGTCTCAAAAACGGAAATACCATCATAAAATGCACCATTTCCGTATCAGGAAAAGATCAGCTTGACAACCTGACAGACAAACTTAAAAAAATAAAAGATGTAATTACTGTTACCAGACTTGAGGGCCGCCGCGGTGTGTGGTGATCCTCATCAGTACACTAAAATAATAAATTTAATTTACCGGAGTTCAAAAAATGAAAATAATTCCTAAAAATTATGGCTATATATTTCAGGCAAATTCATACCTGATAGTAAACGACAGCAATGAAGCAATTGCCGTTGATCTTGGCGGTGATTACCGCGAATGCGTTAAGTTTCTTGAAGAGAATAATTTCAAGCTTACAAAGATCCTGCTGACCCACGGACATTTTGATCATATTCAGGGTGTAGCAGGAACTGCTGAAGCAACAGGTGCAGAGGTTTACATTCATAAGGATGATGCCTGCATGCTTTCAGGCGATGAAACATGTCTTGCTTATCAGTTCGGGACAGTGGTTTCACCTGTTTCAAAATACAATGTTTTTTCAGACGGTGATACAATAGATTTTTCCGGAATTCCGATCAAGGTTATTCATACTCCGGGACATTCAAAAGGATCCTGTACATTTCAGATGGAAAATGTTCTTTTTACCGGAGACACACTTTTCCGTCTTTCTATGGGAAGAACAGATTTTCCTGATTCTGACGACAATGAAATGCGCGAATCCCTGAAAAAACTGAAATCGATGTATTCCGAATCATATGATTACACTATTCTCCCCGGACACAACAATTCATCAAAGCTTTCTTTTGAAGTTAAAAACAACCCGTGTCTTTAAAAAATAAACGATCTTAAATAGAATTATAAAAAAGGAAAATCAATTAATGACCATAATCCTTTACAACAACACCTTTAAATATGAAACTGAAGCTGTGATCAAGCTTTTTTTCCCCGCTCAGCGCTTCGATTTTCTTTATGATGAAAGAAATGCTGAAGGCGACATCATAATGACTCAGGTAAAAAAGTGCAAAAAAAAGATTTATCTGTTTACATATGTGAGAAAATCTGATATAGTAATAAAAAGAGCAAAAGTCTGCAGCCAGGATTCAACGGATGATGAACTTGAGTTCACGATTTGCCGAATGCTGTTTTTATCACTTGAAAAACTGACAGGAATTACTCCGAAGTGGGGTATCATTACAGGCATCAGACCGGTAAAAAAGGTGAATGCTCTTATTAAACAGGATCTTTCGAAGGAAGATATTTATAAATATTTAAAAGATAAATATTTTATCTCAGAGGAAAAATTTGAAACAGCATATCTTACAGCACAGACACAGCTTCCTCTGATAATGCCGTATGACAAAAAGACCGTAAGTCTGTATATTTCCATCCCGTTCTGTCCGACGAGATGCAGCTACTGTTCGTTTGTTTCACATTCCATGGACAGTGCAAAGAAGCTGATGCCTGACTATATAAACGGTCTATGCAGAGAGCTTGAAATACTCTCGGACATAGTATCAGAAAACGATCTTAAGATAGACACTATTTACTACGGCGGAGGTACACCGACTTCGATCAGTGCAGAGGACCTCTACAGAATAATGAAAAAAACCTCAGAGTGCTTTGACCTTTCATCGCTCAGAGAATATGACGTTGAAGCAGGACGTGCTGACACCATAACGGAAGAAAAGCTCAGAGTGATAAAAGAAATGAAAGCAACGAGGATATCGATAAATCCTCAGACCATGAACGATGATGTTCTTAAGGTCATAGGAAGAAAGCACACAACAGAACAGGTGCTTGACGCTTTTAAACTTGCAAGGAAGCTCGGCTTTGACAATATAAACATGGACCTGATCGCCGGTCTTCCGACAGAAACGTTTGAAAGCTTTAAAAATACCATAAAAATAATAACGGATCTTGATCCTGACGGAGTAACTGTTCATTCACTCACTCTCAAAAGATCAGCAGATCTTTACAATACCGGAGATGAAAATATTCACAACCCGGCGTCAGAAATGCTTGAGTATGCAAACAGAGTTCTTCTTGAAAAAGGATATTTTCCGTATTATTTATACAGGCAGAAAAACACTATAGACAGTCTGGAGAACATAGGCTATTCCAAACCGCACAAGGAATCTCTTTACAACATTTACATAATGGATGAGATACAGACCATTCTAGGTGCAGGATGCGCCGCTTCCACAAAACTGGTAGATGAAAACAATTTTATCAGCCGCGTCATGAACTACAAATTCCCATACGAATACATCAACAGATTTGATGAGCTGATGCAGAAAAAGGAACAGATAAAAGATTTCTTTAAATAATATTTTTGGGGGGTATTCAAATGGCTAATTTTTCTGAAAATATAAAAAAATATGTTGGCAAAGCAGCAGTCAAGACAAGTGAGACTGTAGAAATGTCAAAAAAATATGTTGAGGTCCTCAAGGTTGAAAAACGTCTTAAGGTTCTTTATGAGAGACTCGGAAGAGCGGTTTACAACACAGAAAATGAGATCAGTCCTGAAGAGGAGATCAAAGCAAAGGTGATGAAGCAGATAGAGCGTACTGAACGTGAATACGTTACAGCAAAAAAAGCATATGAGCTTTCAAAGTCTGTAAAGTGTCCTTTCTGCGGAAAGCCAAATCCTACAAGCAGCAAATATTGTGAACATTGCGGAGAAATGGTAAAATAATGCTAAGTAAAAATCAGATTATCGAACTTACAATTACAGGAATTACTGCAGAAGGAAACGGAGTCGGCCGTGCTGAAGATGGCATGGCCGTTTTTGTGCCCATGACAGCAGTTGGGGATAAAATATCAGCAAAGATAGTAAAAGTACTTAAAAATTACTCATTTGGCATAATTGAAGAGATTAAAGTACCTTCACTTGACAGAGTAGAACCGGACTGTCCGGTGTTTAAAAAGTGCGGAGGATGCACATTCAGACACATTTCCTATGAGGCTGAGCTTAAAATAAAAAGCGGATTTGTTGAAGATAACTTCAGACGCATAGGCGGATTTACAGATCTGACATTTGAGCCGATAAAGGGCTGTGAAGATACAGACCATTACAGAAACAAGGCGCAGTATCCGGTAGGTATAAACGATTCCAAGGCAGTCTGCGGATTTTTCTCCAAAAGAAGCCACAGGATAGTACCATATACAGAATGCCGTCTTCAGCCGGTGATATTTTCAGAGATCACTGATTTTGTGATGGACTTTATTCAGAAGAAAAACATCCCGCCCTATAACGAAGAAACAGGGAAAGGTCTTGTCAGACATATTTATCTAAGAAAAGGATATCATACAAATGAGATCATGCTCTGCCTTGTTGCTTCCTCAAAAAAGTGCATTCAGTATGCAGAGGAGCTTTGCAGAGATACTGAACTTCTGACAAGATTTCCTGATATAAAGAGTGTCGTTGTAAACATAAACGGTGAAAATACAAATGTTATTTTAGGAAATAAAAATGTGACAGTATCAGGAACTGACAACATAACCGATATTATGTGCGGAAACAAAATCTCTCTGTCTCCGATGTCATTCTATCAGGTAAACACTGCACAGGCTGAGATTCTCTATAAAATTGCCGCTGATTTTGCCGACTTTAAAGGTGATGAAGAGATCCTTGATCTTTACTGCGGAGCCGGTACCATCGGGCTTTCGATGCATGACAAGGTAAAGTGCCTTACAGGCGTTGAAGTCATAAGTCAGGCGGTTGAAAATGCAAAAATCAATGCTGAAGTAAACAATATAGATAATGCAGATTTTATCTGCGGAGATGCCGGAATGATAGCAGAAACTCTTGCTAAAGAAGGCAGGAGACCTGATGTGATAATTGTCGACCCGCCGAGAAAAGGATGTGACATTGCATGTCTGGAAGCAATAAAGACTATGGCCCCGGAAAAACTGGTCATGATTTCATGCAATCCGTCTACGGCAGCAAGGGACTGTAAGATTTTGTGTACGGATATGGGAATGTATAAGATCGAGAAGGTTCAGGGAGTGGATTTATTCCCAAAAACCGGACATGTCGAGTGCGTAGTATTACTGACAAGGCAGTAAGGCTCGAAAGTGCCTATATTACGCACTTTTCGGCTCAATATCAAAACTACACACTCAACTTAAGTTGAGTATAGTACACTATTTCGTGTATCTGCGTGCTTTCCATATACAGATAAAAAGTATTTTGTAAAAAATCGGCTCTTACGCACTCGACCTCAATTAACGCTTTCAATCGGTAAAATGTGAGCCTTTGTGCGTTGGTGGGAAGATGACTGATGAACGAACTTTTTTAAATCGGGATTTAAACCAGTTGAAAACATGAAAAATTGCGATATTTCGGTAATGATACGAATCGTATCATGGATGTGACGTTTAGATTCTTGTGTCTTTTTCTTATAGATGTTATACTTTGAATCAGCTTAAAAGCAAAATTTCAAATGAAAGGACATCAGAAACATGAAAAAGAACACTAAAAGATTTTGGCTATCGGGAGGATTGTTGCTCTTTGGATTTGCAGTGTGGACATTGCTGATAATGAACGTGGACGTGCAGTCTGTCGGACAAAACGGAACTGATATAGGTTTCGCTTCATTCAACACATGGTTTCATAAAATTACAGGAGTACATATGATTATTTATCATATTACCGACTGGTTAGGGCTGGTACCAATTTTTGTTTGCCTAATATTTGGTTCTCTTGGGTTATCTCAGCTTATAAAAAGAAGAAGTCTTTTTAAAGTAGACGTTGACATTATTATTTTAGGTATATATTATGTTATAGTGATATTCAGTTATTTGATTTTTGAAATAATCCCTATAAACTATCGTCCTGTTTTAATTGAAGGTTTCATGGAAGCATCCTATCCTTCATCAACCACACTTCTTGTGTTAAGTGTAATGCCAACACTGATCGAACAGATTAACCGAAGAATTAGAAACTTATATATAAAAAGAATACTCTTTATGCTATCCGTACTTTTTTCAGCATTTATGGTAATTGGAAGATTAATTTCAGGCGTGCATTGGTTTACGGATATAATTGGAAGTATTTTGCTGAGTTTAGGGCTGTTTTGTATCTATAAGGCTCTTATTTTGCAGTGTAAAAAATAAATTTGGGGTAATACTATGGAATTCAACGAAAAACTTCAGGAATTAAGAAAAAACAAGGGAATGACGCAGGAAGAACTGGCAGAGGTATTATTTGTATCCCGAACAGCGATTTCAAAATGGGAATCCGGAAGAGGTTATCCTAATATTGATTCACTTAAAGAAATATCGAAGTTCTTTTCAGTAACCATCGATGAACTGCTTAGCGGAGATAGACTAATTTCAATTGCAGAGAATGAAAACAAATCGAATCTTCAAAGAATATGTGGCTTGCTGATAGGCATTTTGGATTTGTTTTCATTTGTACTTATTATTCTCCCACTTTATCCAAAGCCGATTGATGGATATATATATTCGGTCAATCTGTTCTCTTATACGGAAATTTCATCTGCCATACGAATAATATATTTGGGATTGCTGCTTATGATTATAAGCATCGGTATTATAAAAATAATAATGGTACAGATGAAAAGAAGCAAATGGCAGCAATATAGTACCGCTGCTTCCATAGTACTCAGCATAATTCTGATACTGTTTCTGGCAATCACAAGAGAAACATATGCCATAACAGTAGCATTCTTATTGTTTGTTACAAAAGGGCTGTTGCTGTATAAACATGATAAATCATAAAAACTTTACATCTGCTTGTCGTTTGTTTAATTGATTTAAGTTTCCCTTTAACGCACAAAACCCCTCTGCTGGATTTCACTCCAACAGATGGGTTCGCTCTTTATTCTTACATTTCCACGCTCACAGCCATACCTGATTTAAACTCAAAAACAATATGATCATCAAAAATCCTTAATTATTCACCATGACTCACAAAAGATATTCGTAGCCACATCAAAATTTATTGAAGCAGTTTTATTGACACTGCAAGTTTTTTAGTGATATAATTAATGTAAAACAGCTGTACTGCAGGTAAAAGAACCAAATTTTACAGACCTTGGAAATATTATTCTTTCATTCCTGTTTACAGCGTAAATTTAACACCTCTCTGCAAAAAACCAGGTATTAAATTAAAATCTAAGGAGGATAAAATGCTGAATCAATGCAAAAACTGCGGTGGACAAATAATATATGACATTAAATCAAAAATGTTAAAATGTCCAAGCTGTGAATCGGAGTTTGAACCGGAAACCTATAACAGCATGACTAAAGCTGAGGAAAACAATTCAAAAGGGAAAATCAGTATGACGCTCTATAAATGTCCTGCGTGCGGGGCAGAGATTTCGTCAGTTGACAACGCAGCAGTTGACTACTGTCTGTACTGCGGAAGCTTTGTTACTTTAAACAAGAGCATGTCAAAATTAAGAAAGCCTGATTATATCATTCCGTTTTCAAGGACAAAGGAAGAGGCTCGTGAAGCCTACAAGGAAATTGTAAAAGATGATCTGTATGCTCCAAAGGAGTTTCGTAATGACAAATTTCTTGAAAATTTTAAAGGTATATATATTCCTTACTGGACGTATACCTATGAATATGGCGGAAATATAAAATTAGAAGGAGAACATAATTACGAATCTGAAAATTACGACTGTACACAAAAATACGACATCAGTTTTAAAGCAGATACAGGTACAAAATACATAGCATTTGACGGATCGTCAACTTTTGATGACAATATCAGCCGTCAGATAGTTCCTTTTGATTTTGACAGAAGAAAGGACTTTAAGCCTGAGTTTATGTTTGGTTTTTATGGCGATACTGCTGATGTTCCTGAAAAAACATACAACAGTGATGCTATTGCAAGCCTTTCCAATGATATCTGGGATGAGATAGGATATGATCAAAGCTTGTCAGCCGGTTATCCGGTACGACCTGACTTTGACAGCTTTGAAAAAACGGTAAATCTAAAAAGGAAAAGTACGATCACCATGCTGCCTGTATGGTTTCTGACATGGAAAAAGAATAAACGTGTTGCATATTCCGTAGTAAACGGGGATAATGGAAAAATTTTCGGTGAAATACCTGTTTCGTTCGGACGTTATATTTTGTTTTCTCTTCTTACTGCGATTCCTTTGTTTCTGTTTTTAAATCTGTTTTTTACATTTACAGCAAGTACCATGCTCGGAATAACCGTTGCACTATCAATGTTAATGCTTCTTATATATTCAAGTGAGCTTGAGTATATTACAAAACGTGAACATCATCTCGATGACAAGGGTTATCGGGCTGTCTATAAAAACGACGATGATGATGATTATGCACCTGATTTTAAAGAGAACTTCTTTGTAAAAGCATTTAAGTTTATTGTTGATCTGATAAAGGATGTAGGCATTAAGGAATGTATTATTGCTGCAGTTATCCTGTTTATTATTTCACTGGAATTTATCTTTGCAATATACATAGCAGTAATTATAACAATGTTCATTGTTTTTCCGATATATACACTTGTTTTGCTGCTGATAAACGGAAGATACACAAAGGACAAAACAATTATTATTGATTCTCTTGGCACGTTTGCTGCATATGTTTTAAGCCTTGTAGTTTTTATTATTAATCCTGCAAATGATATGTACTACTACGGTGCATCGATCATCGCAATTTTTGCAATGGGCTTTTCTGTGATGAGATGCATTTCAAGATACAATAAAATTGTTACAAGACCTGTTCCGCATTTTTTTGACAGAAAGGCAGGCAAATAATGAGAAGGATAAATATTTCGACGATTTCTGTTTTTTATTTTACAATATTGATTATTCTGGTGGGAATATCAGTTCTGCATTACAAGAGCGGGGAACCTGCAGCCGGTATAGATGACAAAAACCCTTCGAAGTATCAGTATATGATTCTGGATGAGGAGGATTTACTGGACGATGAGGAAGAAAACGCACTTATAAACGATATTGATCCGGTTCTTTATTATGGAAATGTCATTATCTCAACAGTAAGTACAGAAAACTATGAACAGAATTGCGAGGATACATATTACAAAAATTTTGGAAATGAGCCGGGTGTAAACTTTCAGATCGATATGAAAAACAGAAAAATCTCCTTATCCGCTTCTGATAATATGGAAAAACTGATAGGAAAAAAGAGATCTACTATCGTTGACAATATCTATGAGTATGCAACCGACAAAAAATACTATCAATGTATAAAATCATGTTTTGAGCAGATCGACAAGGTAATAAACGGTGAACGTATTGCTCAGAAAATGAAGTATATATGCAACGGGGTAATTGCAGTTATACTTGGATTGATTATAAACTTTGCAGTTATTTTTCTTTCTTCTTGCAAAGAAGACGGATATTATGCATTTTCAGGCGGCAAGAGGCTTTCTGTTGACAGAACTTCCGTTAATATACGCAAGGGCAAACTGCTCAGAAAGAAAAAGGTAACTTCTTCGGAAGGCGGTTCTTATTCAGGCGGCAGATCCGGAGGAGGTTCAGGCGGAGGTTTCTCAGGAGGCACATCAAGTCACGGATTTTGATATATTTGCATGCATAGCACATATTTATTTCCGGATGCTGTAAAAAAACAAGCTCTCCCGTTCATCGTAAAAAGGTGAACGAGGGAGCTTGTTTGTTATGAAAGGCTTTTATGGTACGTTCAAGCTTGCAGATGCACATCTTAGGTTTGTATTGCTTACAGGTGCTGCAAAATTCAGCCAGGTATCAGTATTTTCAGGAATGAACAATCTGAATGATATCAGTATGGACAGAAGATTCAGTGCTGTATGCTGTACCGTACCTTGATGATGAACGTTTGGTTCACAAGATCGGAGTAAATATTTCAAGTGAGAGCAGAACGGTCGAAGAGCGGATTGAAGCGTGATTTTACCCGGATTTGCCGCTTAAAAATGAAAAATAAAATCTATTGTAAAAAATAAAAGATGATAAAAATAAACAAACCGTTTTGCATCAAAAAAGTAAATGCAAAACGGTTTGTTGATATTTAGTATAAGCACTTAATAATGATAAATCAGTGCTTCTTTAGTAATTGTTAGTTTTTGAAAAATATTTAGTCCGGATTTTTTGATGCATATGAGGTCCGGCCTGTATCCTTTGAAAGCTTTCCTCCTGATACAAATTTTTCTTATTTTATCCTTGCTTTTGAATTGTAATTTGGTGATTGTGTTAAGACGTATATATGAAAGAAGTATGAGATATGCCCTTTAATTGTTTCAAATGTAAATACTAACCTTAATTGAATAATGCGTCCGTGTGTGGTATAATCAATATAGTAAAACAGAACTTTGAATTCAGACAAAAAAGTTGTAAGGATGACACAGTATGGAAAATAATCATAAAGGAATTACATGGAATCCGTGGCATGGATGTACAAAAATAAGTCCCGGGTGCAAATACTGCTATGTTTATCGTCAGGATGAAATGTACAAAAACTCTGTTGCAAGCAGCAGATGCAGAAAAACCTCAACTTTCGATCTGCCTGTAAAGCTTAAACGGGACGGGAGTTACAAAGTACCTTCAGGTTCGTTTGTCTATACATGTTTTTCATCAGATTTTCTTCTTAAGGATGCCGATGAATGGCGAACTGAATGCTGGAGGATGATAAAGAAACGCAGTGACTGCTGGTTTTATTTTTTTACAAAACGAATTGACCGTCTTGAAAGCCTCTTGCCGGATGACTGGGGAGACGGGTATGAAAATGTGCTTATTGGCTGTACAGTTGAAAATCAGGACAGAGCCGACTACAGACTGCCAATTTTTAAAAAGCTGCCGGTAAAACACAAGTCGATCATTGCAGCCCCTTTGCTTGAAGGCATCAATATAGCAAAATATCTTGACGATACTATTGACGAAGTATCCGTCGGAGGTGAATCAGGATTTAACGCAAGACCGTGCTGCTATGACTGGATACTTGATATCAGGCAGCAATGTATAGAAAAAAATGTTCCTTTCAGATTTCATCAGACAGGAGCAAATTTTGTAAAAGACGGCAGATGTTACAGGATAAGGCGTGAGTTTCAGCATTCACAGGCTGACAAAGCAAATATAAATTTTCGTCTTGAAGATGTGGTTTTGCCGGACCTTTTAAAAAACGAGGAAGATTGTCAGCTTTCTTTTGAACTTGATATATAACTACACAGACAGATATAACGACGTAGAGAGTATTCTTTTCGTCGTTATATTTTTGAATATTAAATTTTAGTATAAAAAATTTTTAAAAAAATATGTAACCTTCAGCTTCAGTTTGTCGCTTATTATATTGAAGGCCTTAAAATATAAGAAAAGAGGGTGATTGTGCTGGAAGACAGAGAAATTGTAAATCTTTTCATTTCACGTGATGAAAGTGCAATTTCTGTAACCAAAGAAAAATACGGCAGAAAACTAAATATACTTTCCTTTGGATTAACAGAAGATATTAATGCAGCAGAAGAATGCGAGAGTGACACGTATCTGAAGACGTGGTATTCCATTCCTCCAAACACACCATTTGAATATTTATATCCATATCTTGCAAGAATATTACGGCATATAGCTCTTGATTTCTGCAAAGCAAGGAACAGAGACAAAAGAAAAGCTACAGTTGAGGAACTCAGTATGGAGCTTGAACAGACAATCCCTGATAAATGCAGTACAGAAGAGCTGTTTCTGGAATCGCATCTCCATGATCTTTTGAATTCGTTTCTATGCAGTCTGAGTCCGGAGAAAAGAAATATATTTATACGGCGTTACTGGTATATGGATTCTGTAAAAACAATTTCAGAAGGGTACAGGATCTCACAGAGTAAGGTAAAGGTTATTCTTCACAGAACAAGAGAAGAACTAAAAAAATATCTTGAAAAGGAGGGGTATGATATATGAACGGAAAAGATTTGCTTGATAGTATGGATCTTATTGATATGGAGCTTGTAGAAAAGGCCGAATATCCCGAAAACAATATTTATAACAATAAAGATCTGTTTTATATAAAGCACAGGAAAAAATATATCTGTATAAAAGTATTGCCGGCTGCAGCTGCAGTATTTGCAATATGTTTCGGAATTGTTCATCTGAAAAATATAAAACATGAAAAATCAAATTATCTTATTGACAATAATCCTGTCGCAGAAGAAACAACAGTTTCATCATTCACCGAAACTACATCATCCGACAATTCAATAAAATCCGATTCATATATTTCTACATCTGAAACAGCCAAAACAGAAAACAGGGAAAGTATCGTGCAAAATGCTGATTCAGACGTTACTCCTGAGAATTGTGTAACTGAGATTCCTGTGAAAAAAACAGAATCTTATGTAAATACCGGTAAATCAATTGATACAGCAATATCAGAAGGAAAAAAAGAAAAATTTCCGGATGAAACAATACCGAATCCTGTACTAACAGATACGGAACCGGAAATAAAGGAGGAAATTGATATGAAAATACAGTACAAAAAAGCGATAGCATTTCTTACAGCACTTGCAGCAGCAAATCCGGGCGGCATGATTTCATATGCAGCTGACGCCGTGAATGAATTTACAGATGATGAGACAGCACTTATTTACATAGATGAAAATAAAGAAAAATTTGACTTTAACGCAGACGGAATATTCAATATGTTTGATACATATGATCTGTATTTGTATCTTAAAGAAAGAGAGTCTCTTCCGGATGAACATGCAGAAAGAATAGAAAATGCTGCTGACGTGAATACCGATGGTATAATAGATGAACTTGATTATAATCTGATTGACGGATACGGAAATTATAATCTCTTTGACATCTATCATAACTATGATAAAATGGAAGAATACAGGAATGATTTTTATGGTTCGGAAGAAATAAAAACCGATTTTATAAATCTTTCATTTTTGGATATCGGTAATAAAGACTTCAATATTTCAATGAAATATTCAGCACCGACATATTTAAAGCTTTGCAGGGAAATTGAATCAGGAAATATAGATCCTGATGTAAATGAGGATGGAGTTGCTGATCTTAAGGATCTGTATGATTTCTTTATTTACAAACAATACACAAGACCTTTTGATTTACAGGATTACCTTTCGGTTATGGAAAAAGATTATGAGATGACAGACGGTATGTGGACCGGAATTGAAGTTCCAAAGAAAATCGATATACCTGATGATATTCAAAAACGAATCATCTCAAACTGCCGACCGTTTTTTAAGGATGATACTGAATATTATACAATCGACAGAGGAACAATAGGTCTTCTTGCCCGTTACTATATTACACACAGTGATATCAAAAATGAATACCTTGAAGAAGAATTCTATGATAATATTTATAAGCTTGACCTGGTTCAGGAGAATGGCTATACTGATTCTGAGACATTTATGATTTGTCTGTCAGAATGGCTGATGTCTTCAGATGTATCCAATTACAATAAATATAAAAACATCAAGGTCGATGATGTGGAATATATGCTTTATGAGGATCATGCTGTTCTTAGCAGAAGTGACTCTGATGCAAAAACAGTTGAAATTCCGTCTGAAATTTGCGGACAGCCGGTTACCAAAATAGGAGAACAGGCATTTAGCAGAAACAAAAACCTGAAAACAGTATTTATTCCGGCATCAGTAACAGTAATTGATAAACAGGCTTTTGAAGATTGTGAAGAACTTGAAAATGTTAATTTTTCCGAAGGACTTCAGGAGATTTTCTTTGCTGCTTTCTGCGGATGCAGGAGTATAAAAAATATAGAACTTCCATCCACACTTACCAAAATCTGGCTCAATGCATTTGAAAACTGCAGCAGCCTGACTGAAATTGTTATTCCTGACGGAATAGACGGAATAGCAAGCTATACTTTTTCGGGCTGCTCATCGCTGAAAAAAACAGTTTTGCCTGATAGTGTCACATATATAAATCTTTCTGCATTTGCAGACTGTACAAATCTTGAAGACATTAATTTTACTGACAGCCTTGAAACAATAGATAACTGTGCATTTAAAAACTGTGGTTTTAAGACACTCAGTTTTCCTTCAGGCTTGAAAAGAATAGAACAATATGCATTTTCCGAAAATAAAAATCTTGAGAATGTTGAATTTTCAGAAGGACTTGAACATATAGGTATAGATGCGTTTTTTGACTGCCCGAAATTAAAGAGTGCTACTATCCCGAAAAGTGTTGATTATATTTGGGAACCGGGCTTTGGAGAATGTATTATAGATAATTATCGTCAAAAATTCGACTTTGTATTAAAATGTTATCCGGAAACAGAAGTAGGCACTCCGGAAGAGTTTGGCTTACCTTATATTGTAATTGATGAAGAAGATGCATCTGCTCCGGTAAAGGAAGAATTTAAACCGAAAGCTGCTGTAATTCAGTGCGGAGATCTCGACGGAAACGGTTCTGCTGACCTTACAGATCTTTCAACGTTGTCAGTTGCACTGCTTTCCAAAAAAGAAATGAACGAAAAACAGAGAATTGCTGCCGATATTGATGCAAACGGAGTGGTTGACATAGCAGACCTTGCATATCTTAAACAGTATGTAAGCAAGGATGCAAGTGTTAAGGCAATGTTTGAAATGAAAAGATAACTGATTTGATATTTCGCTTCTTAAAATCTCCTCTGCTTGTTTAAAAGCAGAAATTTAAATGATACAAAAAATACGCCCTCCAGGGTTATCCTGCGGGGCGTATTCTCTTCGTCGTAATATTTACCACGTTATTGAATAATACGCTGCTTTATCGATAAATATATTAAGAAAATCCGGTCGACCTGTATTTATGCAAAGGAGAGTGGTGTATTATGAAAAAGTTTTTTATGAGAAGTGCGGCTTTGTTTTTGTCATTTGCTTTAATATGCAGTTTAAGTACATATGACAGTGTGTTGTTTCAGAATGATGTTGTTTTTTCTGAAACGGGAAACGAAAAAAGTCAGCCGTTGTCTGTTGACATAGATTTTTAGAAAAAAACAGTCAGAAGCGGTTCGGATATCAGTTTCAGACTTGATATTACAGGTGATGCTGCCAAAGATGCCTGGGTAACAATAGTAAAGTCGGGTGTACCTCATACTGAAAAGGACGGAGATAATGTCAACGGTGACTATGCGTATCTGAAGGATATTAAAGACGGAAACGTGACGCTTCATACACCTGTTGCGGCCGGTGATTAGGATATTCGTGTCTATGACGGTGAAAACGATGATACTTCGAATGAGATAGCATATCAGACATTTACTCTTGAATATGGCTACGGACTTAAAGCAAGTATAGATTTAGAGGAGAATGTTGTTCGTCCGGATACTGCTCTTGAGATTGGACTTGATATAGAGGGCGAACTGACAGACGATGCGTGGATCACGTTTGTGCCATATGATATCCCGCATACCGAAAAAGACGGAGATGAGCATAACGGCAGCTGGGTGAGGTTAAAAGATATTGAAAACAAAACGGCAGTTATAAAAACCCCTGAAGCAACCGGACCTTATGACATCAGAGTGTACAACGGTGAAGATGAAACAATGGCAAGGGAACTTGACTATAAAACCATAATATTAAGAAACGCACCGGATCTGAAGGTCGATGTCGCTACTGAAAAAAGGGTGTTTGAACCGAATGAAAAAATATCTTTGAAAGTAAAAATATCAGGTGAGATACCGTCAGATTCATGGCTCTCACTGGTCCCGTCAGAAACTCCTTATACGGAGGGTGACGGTGATGATGTCAATATAGGATATTGGATGAGATGGAAAATTGAAACTTCCTTTCGTGACCTTAAACATACTATCGGAACTGAAAACTTTCATTCAAAATTAGTGGATTTTGTATCACAGGAAATTATTGCACGAATGATGCTCTTTAATTTCAGTACAACAATTATTTCTATGGCTGTTGTCGAAAAAGGAAGCAGAAAGCACACGTATCAGGTTAATTTTTCTATGGCTATGAAATTGTGTATAGGTTATCTTCAGGCTGGCGGCAATGGTTGTAACATAATTTCACTGATGTTAAAATTTATATTACCGATAAGAGAAAACCGCATTTATGCAAGGCAACACAGGTTTCATTCGCCAGTTAGCTTAAATTATAAATTTATATAACTTGTTATCAATTTTATATTCATAGCAGGCAGATAATTCCATTTTTATGGTTTGATTATCTGTCAGTTTGTGCTGCTCAAATTTCTCGTTTTTGATGCTATATTTGTAAAAACATCTCTTGTTTTTTTTGTTATTATTTTTTTCTGTCGACAGAGTGCTTAAAAAGAGAATAGGAATATTATGCCACCGCTTAACTAAATGACATTGCCCGTGAATAATAACTTTCATTAAGAGAGAGCGGGAATACTTTATTTTTTCATATTGAAATACAGACCTGAATTATGCTATAATTAATGCAGACAGATAACATTCGGGAACGGAAGCAAACTGAAAAGAGATATCCGATAGGCATACAGACATTTGAAGAAATAATAAACGGAAAATATGTATACGCAGATAAAACAGATTTATTATATAATCTTGCACAGGGTCATGTGTTTTTTCTTTCACGTCCGCAAAGATTCGGAAAATCCTTGCTTATAAGCACACTTGAAGCATATTTTAAAGGAAGAAAAAATCTGTTTAAAGGCCTTAAGATAGATGGACGACATCATAATCAAGGTTTAAAGGCATGTGGAGACGGTAGTATTGATGTCACGGGTTAAGGAATAACGGCCGAAAAGTGCCTGTTTTCTGGACTTTTTCGCATTATCGCTGACATTCAAATCGCTCACCCGGAGTGCCGAATGTGTACAAAAGAACATATCAATCAAGGCGTAAACAGGTCGGCAAAAATTGAGTTAGTGGATTAGATGTTTTTGCTGACAGCAGTTTAATGCACCCAACCCTAAAGGGTATGTCGGTGTGCGGATTAGATGTCAGAGGAAAAGGCTGACAATCCGGTATTGAAGAACGAATTTTAATTTATTGTTGGAGGGATGAGTATGAGCAGCTTTCATTATGAAGGAAAAAAGATTTATTATGAAGAAATCGGCAACGGAAAGCCACTGCTCCTGCTCCATGGCAATACCGCTTGCGGAAAAATGTTTGCACCAATCCTGC
>JAZUJY010000324.1:0-4178 GCA_045643005.1 Oscillospiraceae bacterium
TCGAGTAGGAGGCTAACCATTATTTGATTAGCCGACCTCTCACACCACCGTGCGTACCGTTCGGTACACGGCGGTTCCTTAGTTTACGCGAACTTTCATGAAATAGTCAGTCATGGATAAATATCCAAGGCTGGCTATTTCGTTAAACAACAATGCCCTGTATTCATTCTGAATACAGGGCAAAATCATTTTATAACAACACAGAGGATATCCCCCGCCTCTGTTAGGCGGCGGGTTCTATCTTCCCGCTCATTCGAAGTACAATCTCCGACTGAGCGGGAACCGATTCTGCGAATCGCCTCTGCGAGTTCAAAGCTGAGCTTTGAAGTATGCGATAATATAGTCTAATTATCTTTTATTTCCGGTATAAAACAATGCAACACATCCGCATCCGGTATGGCATCCGACAACAGGACAATTATAATTTATACTGAACTTTGTGACACTGAAACGTTCTTTGATCATCTGTACGAGTTCATTAACATACTCTATACAGTCAGTGTGACGAATAAAAACAGGTTCTTCCCTTTTAGGATCAAATCCATACTCTGCCATTTTATCAACAAGCAATGATAAAGCTGATTTATAACCGCGTGCTTTACCTGCAGATACCAGTTTGCCTTCACCATCACATATAAGAACCGGTTTTATTCCCAGCAGTCCGCCTGCAACTGCTGTCAGTGAACTGATCCTTCCGCCTTTTTTCAAATGATTAAGATCATCAACAATAAACCAATGATTTTGAAAATTTCTTTCTTTTTCGCAGTATGCAGCAGTTTCCTCTATCGAAAGATTCTTTTTTCTTGATTCCATTACTGTTTTATAAACAAGCATTCCCTGTCCGCCGCACGCACTTTTTGAATCAACTACTATGATCTTGGCATCAGGATATTGTTCACGAAGCTCCGTTGCTGCAATATAGGCAGATTGATATGTACATGAAAGAGAACCGGAAAAGCAAATGCACAAAACATCCTTTCCCTCATCAAGAACTGACTTCATAGCATCCAGATACTGTCCCTGATTAACTGCCGACGTTGTACATTCTTCACCGTTCCTTATTTTACTATAAAAATCACTTAATGGCATTTCTTCATGCGAAGGCAGATCACGGTATGTTTTTCCGCTTATAGTATAGGCAAGCGGCAATACAGTTATCCCTAATTCATTTACTTCTTCTTCACTAAAACTGCAGCAACTGTCAGTAAGTATTACAAAATCTCTCATTTTTATTACACCTTATTTCCAATTTTTAAATAATATATAACAACACAGAGGATATCCCGTCTCTGTAGGCGACGGGTTCTATCTGCCCGCTCATTCAGAGTACAATCTCCGAATGAGCAGGAACCGATTCTACGAATTGCCTCTGCTTGTTAAAAGCTGAGCTTTGAATAGCTAAACAGCCAAATTTGTTTGTTAAAAAAATCTCATTTAGTTGAACAATAATACCTAATGGCACATAAATATATCAAATAAACCCAAAATGCTTTAATGCATACTCTATTCCGTTTTCACTGGCTTTCAAAGTTACAAATGATACTTTTTCGAAAAGTGAATCCGGAAAAGAATTTCCCATTGCAATACTGTTTTTTACTGAAGTCAGCATAGAAATATCATTGTTGCTGTCACCAAAAGCATAAACACGATCATCTTGGATATTAAAAAATTCCTGTACCTTCTTTATACCTGAAGCTTTTGAATAATTGTGAGGTACAAATTCCCTGAAATTTTCTCCACGATCGATACAGCAAAAATACTGATCGCTCAGGCTGCAGAATTTCGAAATATCCTCTTCATTTTTAAACCACATCACAAATTTGTCACAGAAAAAATCTTCTGACATAGGATCCCTGTCAAGATTATATCCAAGTTTACAAAATGTCAGATACTGATCATATGCTTCCTTCGTATGGAATGAATGCGACCTGTCAAAAACCACTTCATATTTTGATTCAAATAAAAGATCAGCTTCAAAAAGTCGGGCAAACATCAATACCTTTTTCGTTATCTCATGAGTCTGATGGACTTCAAGGATCTCTTTTAAACCCGAACCTGTTTCCACATAAATATCCGTACCGCATCCGCAAACATAACCGTCAAAACCGATTTTTTTGAAACGTTCTTCAACGTTCTGAAAACATCTTCCTGTATTGATAAACATAAGATGTCCATTTTGACGAGCCTTTCCCACTGAAGAAAAAACGCTTTCCGGAATCGAAGAATCGATTTCCGAAGTCAGCGTTCCGTCAATATCAAAAAAAGCAATATTTCTGTATGTATGATTAATAACAATTCACCCACTAAAAAATAAAATGCTTAAAATCAGAAATGTCTATTTGAAAAGTTTTCTTCCCAAAAAAATAATCAGACATGCACCGGCAACAGAAAGGAAAAACTGCGTTACAAAACCATGAACATTAAGTAAATTTCCTGCCGCACCTGCTAAAATACTGCCAAAAACGCCAAGAAACGCATTCTTCCAGAAACCCAATTTTTTATTATTCATAAGTGATCCGGCGATAGATCCGATCACAGCTCCGATAATAAGCTTAATAATAATATGAATCAAAATTTGTTATCCTTCTTTCTCTTTACATTCTGTTTAAATATCAGATCTGAAAACTCAGATCATTTCTTCTTCATCAATAAAATTATAGCATTGATATTTAATACTGTCAATAAATAATATTCAATTCTAATTCAGTTCTAATTATTCAAATCCTGTACGTTATGGTGTTAATCTTCAATACTATAAGTTATCAGTAAATACATAAGCACTTAAACTGAATTTTTATAGTTTTATTTAATTTAATGTGTTATTAATATTTTTTAATTTCTATTGATTTTCTAAACTGATTATGATATTATTATCTTTGGATAATATCAAATATTATTTATATCATTAATAAAAACAGAAATAAAAGACAACAAAAAGAAAGAGAGAGTGATTTTTATGCCACGTTCAGGAGGCGGTGGTTCCCATCATGGAGGATCACATCACAGCAGTTCACATCACAGCAGTTCACATCGCAGCAGCAGTTCGAGTCGAAACAATTCTCACCGCAGAAGACGTCGAGGAGGCAATTATTATGACGATTATAACAGAAGCAACAGCAGTTCCGGCAGTCTTTCAGACATAATAATAATATTATTTGCCCTGATCATCTTTTCAATATTTTTTATCCCTCAGATTTTATTCAGCTCGATAGTACCCGCAAAGCAAAAACTCATAAATTTAAACAGTTCTATTTTTATAAACGACGAAGCTGATGTTCTTTCAGACTCAGATATAGACAACATTACATCATCTATGAGTTCTCTTTACAATAAAACAGGTATTACAGCTGCTTTAATTACAGTTGATACAAATGACTGGTATAACAGCAATTCAAATCTTGATGAGTTCGGATTAAACCTGTATACTAAAAATTTCTATGATGAAAATCATTTGCTGTTGTTTTTTTCAAAAACTGATGAATCGACAAAATATGCAGATGATTTGTACTGGTCTTATACAGTAGGCGATAATCTTGACAGTTTAATAAATGACAGTACGTATTTATCTTTTGAGCATAAAATACAAAATGTCATTGAAAGAAATGGATCAATTGAAGAAAGTGTTACTGACGGTATAAATTATCTGACATCAGCGATTGAAATTGGCGGAAAAACTTCATTTCACATTGATTCATCAAATTTTCTACTGATCATAATATACTTATTTATCTTTATATTATTAATTGCAGGTATTATATCCAGAATCAAAGGAATGTGCAAGTCTTCCAAAACTTCAACTCAGATCACTTATGCCAACGATCAGACTGCTTTCATTCCATACTCTTCAAATAACACCAATTCATATGGAAATTCTTATAATTCAGATATTCAAAACTCCGGTACTAATCAAAGCCGAATAATTTATCAGGATTCAGACAACACTTTTAACAACAGTGCAAATCAAAATTCTTATGTAAACCAGAACAACTCAAATTATCAGAATAGTTACAATAATCAGAACAGTTCAAATTATCAGAATACCTACGGCAATCAGAACAGTTCAAATTATCAGAATACCTACGGCAATCAGAACAGTTCAAATTATCAGAATACCTACGGTAATCAGAACAGTTCAAATTATCAGAATACCTACGGCAATCAGAACAGTTCAAATTATC
>JAZUJY010000325.1:0-3002 GCA_045643005.1 Oscillospiraceae bacterium
ACCGCATAAAGCACGCCTTACGACTTTGCACATCATAAACTTGCTTATTTTCCGCCACCTTGCACAGAAATTTCTTGACATACGATAGTATGCCTTCAAAATTTCTATACAATCTGACGAAAAATCTGACTGCGTTTCTGAGGCACAATCTTTGTGCGGTATTGCCTTAAAACTGATATTAATTCAGGAGTATGTTCAGAATAAAAAAACATACTCCTTTTTCTTTTAATTATTCACTGCCGAATAACATAAACACGACAATAAGAATAACGTATTATTCAAAAGAATTGTTGTATGATACAATCAACCGCTATAAAAGACGAAAAAAATATAAAATCTGACGATTTTTGTGATTATCGTCTGATTCGGGTTGCGTTAATTAGCTAAATATGCTATAATTAATATTAAATTCAATTGGAATTTATATATTTATGTTGAACACAAAACATACTGTATACCATATTTATTATTGTATTCCGCTTTGTTGAAAAAATAATACAATAATGTGTCAATTATTCAGGAGGATATAATGGAAGAAACAAAAAATGAAAGCCAGAATGAATCTTTAAATGTTGTAGTTAAAATAATATCAAAACTAAAGAAATATCTGCCAAAGTGGATTGCATCAGCACTTGTTTTAGGTGTATTAAGCGTTGGATTTGCGGGAATAAAAACTGCTGTAAAAAAACCGGAATTAAAAGCTCTTGTAGGATTTACTTATGACGGCATCGACAAAGGTCTCGACCCGGCAGGAAGAAAATTCGACATAAGCACTTTAAAAAGTCCTGAAGTTATTGAAATGGCTTTATCTGAAACAAATACAGATTTAATTAAGCTTGAATCAATCAGAAACGCAATTTCCTTTGAAAAAATTATTCCGGCAAGTGCATATGACAGATTCACAATGTATAACAATATCCTTGAAAAAGGCGGAAGCGATACATTAAATGCCGGCGAAAAGCTTCTTGAAACCTCATATTTCCCAACACAGTTTACCGTATATTTTGATTATAGTAAAACAGGGCTTTCAGGAAAAGAAGCTGAAAATGTTTTCAATACAATTCTTGAAAAATATGATGACTACTTTTATAAAAAATACGGATATAACGAGCTTATGGGAAATGCTGTTTCAGTTATTTCATATGAAAATTATGACTATGCTGAAGCTGTGGACGTATTCTCAAACAGTCTCAATATTTTGAAAAAATTTGTAAAACAGCTTGCAAATGAAGATTCTACTTTATTCCGTTCAACAGAAACAGGATATACTTTTAATGATTTGTATTCAACAATCAACACCATACAGTCAATTGACCTTGACAGTATATCATCATATATTGATAACAATAATGTTACTAAAAATAAAGAAAAAGCAATTACATATACTGAATACAGAATCGAATCTTTAAAGCGTTATCAGACTGAATGCGAAGAAAAAATTGAAAAGTATGGAAGTTCAATTGATAAGTACGAAAAGGATCAGGTTATCGTTTTCGGCGGTGCTGACGATGTTGATACTCAGGCAAAGGTTGCTTCCGAACAGTATGATAAAATGTTTGGTCAGGAAAACAGCGTAGCTGATGACCTTGCAGAAACAAAGAAAAATATTAATTATTACGAAACAAGACTTGAAAATCTTAAAACAGGTAAAACAAATTCAACGGCTGATGCTGAACAAGTTGAAAAAGACCTCGCTTCACTTAATGAAAAAGTTAATCAGCTTGTTGATTTAGTTTCAAAAACATCTGAAGACTATTACAGAACTGTAACCTTCGGTAATGCTTATAATATTCTTGTTCCTGCTTCACTTTCAGCGGTAAATACGTTGAAAATAGTTCTCGAAAATGCAAAGACGCCACTTATTGCTACTGAAGCAACTGCTCTTTTAATTTATTTTGCTTTTGCATATATTAAAGCAACGTTCCCAGGCAATGAAGAAAGTGAAAAAGATAATAAAAACAAAAATAAAGCCGACAAAAAATAAAAACAATGGCTGAAATCAGATTGCATAGAAGTTTTTCTGACGTACTTATGTATGTCAGAAAATTTCTGGGCAAAATAATGAAAAAATCAAGCATGATGCAAGACATTGCTTTTGCACCGCTGCCTTGATTCCGAAACCATTATAATTAACGAGTTCATTGTAAAACCGTTTGGATTCCGATATATGGCATTGACAATATTTAAGACATAAATTGAATTTTAACCTGTATTGTTCATAAGCTGCATTCTGAATTTTAATAAAAGCTCATTTGGAGGTACTTTGAAAAAATTACTATACGTACTCTTTGGAGTATATATATTCTTGGTTTTATGGCTTACCTTGATTGACAGAAAATTCGGCGAACAGCGTGCCATGTTGGTTCCATTCTGGGAATTTGCAAATGTAATTAATGGAGTTGAGCGTAGCTTTTATATCAGACAGATACTCGGTAATCTCACTATGATGATGCCACTCGGTTTTATGTTGCCGTTAATTAGAAAAGTTAATATTCTGTATGTCCTGATAATAGCATTCTGCTTTTCTTGCTTTATTGAATTAACGCAGTTTGTAACCGGACGTGGTCTTATGGAATTTGATGATGTATTCAATAATACTGTCGGTGCGGTAATAGGATATCTGATTTATCGCTTAATAAGAAAAATAGTCGATAAAAGAATTTGAAAATGAACATTCCATTATTCTTCAAATAAAACGTATAGTTACTAATGAATCCTACTTTGAACTTTTAAAATTCCGATTCATAAGTGAAAATATACTGAACCTCATGTTTCCAAAAGGTGAAAAAGTTGCGTAAATGACGTAAAATCGAGCGAAATATACATTATAAAACACCATAGTTTCGTTACATTTTGGGGGGATGCATATGTTTGATACATGGTTAACACATGTTTGACGCATCCGCGGAGAATGTACCTTTTGGAAACATGAAGTACATAGTAATGTAAGTTGTTTGCAGTATGTATATATGAAGTATTGATGTATGAAAATTGGCGGGTTG
>JAZUJY010000326.1:0-39677 GCA_045643005.1 Oscillospiraceae bacterium
GGCCACCCATAGGACCTCCCATCGGGCCACCCATAGGACCTCCCATCGGGCCACCCATCGGACCTCCCATCGGGCCACCCATAGGACCACCCATCGGGCCACCCATAGGGCCTCCCATCGGGCCACCCATAGGACCTCCCATCGGGCCTCCCATCGGGCCACCCATAGGACCACCCATCGGGCCACCCATAGGACCACCCATCGGACCTCCCATCGGACCTCCCATCGGACCTCCCATCGGACCTCCCATTAAAGGAGTAGTACTGCTGAATGTTCCAAGTTCTATTGATTTTATCAGTTCTTCTGCAGCAGCTTTCCACTGAGCAACCTCTGCTTCATCATAAGAAATTGCTTTGTCAGCATAAGATTTACAGTATCCGCAAGCCACGCTTCTTGTGTCATTTACATCTGCAACAGATTCCTTGCACAGCTTTTCTGTACACTGACTGTGATTGGCAAAATGTTCAAAAAATCCATCAAGTGCTCTGTTGTCAATTTTAATATTAGGGAACTGCATTACTCTGCCAAGAAGAGGAAGTGTCTTCCACGGTTCAGAATAATACTGCATATTTTTCATTACAGGGTGAGCATCCTGATTTTTCAGACCCATGTTCTTGTTTTCCATCCAGTTAAGAATATTCAGGAGATTTCCCTCATAGGATTCGTTCAGATATGCCTTAACAACATTTTCAAGGAATTCAGTTGAATGAAGTCTGTCAACAAGCTTTATTGTCAAATTTTTAAAGCCGGTCTTTTCACACAGTTCTTCATAGTAATGGATATCCTCAGGTCTGATCCATTCAGATGAAATAAATGCTGTCGGATATGTGATCTTTGTATATGCACATTTGATCATATGATAATCAAGTACATATCCGTTCGGATCAGTATGAGAAACTGCTGAACCATGGGACAGTCTGAATGTACAGTCTTTAAGGCACAGATTGTTGGCAATGAGTCTGAGATGAATGCCGGAATCCTTAAATGCTGTGAATGTTTTTTCGAGAAGATCAAAATTACGGTTAAATGAATGATCAAGTGTAATTTCATCAACTCCCCAGTTCTGCCACATACCTATCTGTCTGATGCTTATAGGATAAGCATACAGTCCGAGTGTAACAAATACATCAGA
The DNA here is from genome assembly GCA_045643005.1 of Oscillospiraceae bacterium. GTDB lineage: Bacteria > Bacillota > Clostridia > Oscillospirales > Ruminococcaceae > HUN007. The sequence goes on from JAZUJY010000326.1 coordinate 1,133, forward strand.
AAAAGCTTCTTTAAGATATTTTACCAAAATTGGAGAATTTACAGTGAAATGTCTAACCCCGCAGTCATAAATCGTATGAATGGTATCTCTCAAAGCTTTTGCAGTTTTAGGATCAACTTCCATTTGTCCCATGCAAAGAGGATTTATCAGATAATCAAAATTTACCCCAATGCTTTTACATTTTTTTACATGATCTTCAAGCTTTTCAAAAGAACAATCAGGGAAAACAGATGAGTTTCTTCCGCCCGGAAGCCCGTCTTCTTTGATTTTTCCATAAAGAGTTTGTATTCTGTGATCAGTATCGTTTTCTTTAACAATATCGATCAATCTGTCATCAAAATTGCTTGCCAGATCATAACGTATTATTTTGTTCATATCTATTATACCTTTCTTTTTGTTGATTTTCATTTATCTTCACAGACAAAACATAACAGCTCTTTTATCGTCAATACCAAAAGAAAATCAACTATATATTTTTGCAAAGCAAATATATTTGAAGCATCTTTGCTTTAAACCGAATATAAACATTATATCATATTTGCAAATAACTGTCAACCTGACAAAAAGAGTAGAAAAAAGGCTGCATGATTCATATGCAGTCTTTAAATCTATGCTATTCGCCATCTGTCTGAGCTGTCGAAACGTCTTTGTCCGGTTCAATATTTTTTTTCGGTGTTGCTGTAACAGCTTTTTCTTCAGATTCGCTTTTTCTTTTTAATGTAACTATAAAACCATCATCATTGTTTCCTGAGATAACAACTTTTGTATCCGGATCAGACGGTACCGGAACTGCTGTACCGTCACCGCTGCTCTTGACATAGTATATCTCATAGTCATTTCCGTTAAGTGAATAAGTGAGATGTTCTCCGCTGAATTCATGTTTTTTCAAATCACTGATATACTCCTCAAGAGACAGATCATTTTCATTCATTATATTTGAATGCGGAACTCCGACATATCTGAAATGTCCCGGCTGAAAAGCCATTTTTGTGATTTCTTCCTTATGCTCGGGATATCTTAGTACAAAGCCGTACCTGAAACAGTTTTTCTTAAACCATTCGTAGTCTCCTGTACCGTCAAATTTGGTGATCTTTCCGGAATTATCAACAAGGATAAGATCAAGTGCATATCCGGAATGATGTTCCGTAGAACCGGCAGGAAGCGCATTTTCATTGACCATGACACCATCCTCTGTCTGAGATGGAGCATACACCTCGTTCTGAGCATCATATGACCTGAACGCTTCTAAAACAGTAACATCGTTTGATTCATGAATACCATGGAAATCCTCCATCATTTTGTTAAAAGCTGACAGAGCTTCCGTATCGATCACATGAGTCAGATATGCAAGCTTATAATGATCTCTGTTGGTATTGTCTGCCATTTTTACAAGATCGTCATTGTTTCCCGAGAATACAAAGCCATGTTCCTTATTTATCAGAATAAGTGAACCTGTGCTGACATCCGAACTGTTCTTGGTTATTGTATCATATTTTTCAGCAGTTTTCTCTGTTTCAGCTTCCTTCTGACTTTTCTGATCAGGCTGTTCACCGGATGCTGCTTTATCATCTCCGTTTCCGGTTTTAATACACTTTTCCAGCGCAGCATCTGAATCATTTTTCAGAGAAACACGACGCAGTGAATCACAGCCCCAGATCATTGCCATCAGAAGCAATGCAACACAAGTGATCCTGAAATATCCGATTCTTCTTTTTTTCAGTTTGAACACCTCCTTTTCCAAAAATCTCAAACGAAAAGTACGTATTTCAACAACAGCCATAAAACTGCAAAATCCGGACTGCTGATAAACAATCCGGATCTTTAAACAATCAAGATATTGCTATTAAAATATAATTACATCCCTTACCATAAAAGATAAGGGATATAAACTAATAATATTTATAAAAATATCAGATTTCTGCTTCAGGATCATCAACTTCGAGACTTTCCAGTGCATCTACATCCAGATCATCAAGATCAAATTCAAGTTCCTCGTTGCAGTTCGGACAAAGCATCGAACCTTCTTCAAGCATATCGCCGTCAAGAGTAATGGAATTTCCGCATGATGGACAGATAACTTCGTAGAGTTCCTCATCATCGTCGTACTCTAAATAGTCATCGTCATCTTCGTCATATTCATCATCTTCTTCATCTTCGTCTTCATAGAAATCATCTTCTACGTTTCCGAGATCTTCATCAAGGATCTCACAAAGTTCGGTAAGTTCATCCACCTGTCCCTGAAGATCTTCAATGTAAGCTACCATTTCCTGCATTACATCAACGACATTTGAAAGGATCTTTCCTTCTTTTGTGGTAACATCCAGATCTATTCCATCAATATAACCTTTCAGGTAAGACATTTTTTCAGTAAGTTTCAAAATTCTGATCCTCCTCTCAAAAATATAAACAGCTGATTAAAATTAAGCTCTTTCCATGTATTCACCGGTTCTGGTATCAATTCTGACTTTATCGCCCGGATTGATAAACAGCGGAACCTTTATTTCAGCACCTGTTTCAAGTGTTGCAGGCTTTGTTGCATTTGTTGCTGTATCGCCCTTGAAGCCGGGATCTGTTTCAGTAACTTCAAGTTCTACAAAGAACGGAGGTTCAACACCGAATACATTTCCCTTGTATGAAAGAACCTTTACTTCCATGTTTTCCTTTACGAAAGCGAAGCTGTCACCAAGTTTTGCTTTTTCGATCGGGATCTGCTCATAGGATTCCATATCCATGAAATAGTAAAGATTATCTTCTGCATAAAGATACTGCATATCTTTTCTCTCTACAAAAGCTGTAGGATATTTATCTGTAGGATTGAAAGATCTTTCAACAACAGAACCTGTGATTACGTTTTTAAACTTTGTTCTTACAAAAGCAGCGCCTTTGCCCGGCTTAACATGCTGAAATTCAATTACCTGTACTACCTGTCCGTCCATTTCAAATGTTACACCGTTTCTGAAATCGCCAGCTGAAATCATAAAAATAATACCTCCAAAATATAGATAGATATAAAATCATCTTTAATTAAACAATTACTAATAGTTATTTTACAATAAAACGCAGTTTTTTGCAATACCTAATCAAAAATAATATAAAAGCAGGCAGGAATAATCTAAAAACAATCCAAAATAATTAACCAAGTGTAATCAAAGATTTGTCACTATTAACAAAATTATAATATCTGTTTTCCGGATCATTCTGCAATAATATGGTATCCTCTATCCTGATACCGAATTTTCCGGGGAGATATATTCCCGGCTCAACGGTGATCACCATATGAGGCTTTAATATTACATCTGATTTTTTTGATACTCTCGGCGCTTCATGTATCTCATAGCCCACACCGTGTCCGAGTGAATGTCCGAATGCGCCGGGATATCCGCCCATGTCGATTATTTTTCTTGCAACATGATCAAGATCAGAACATTTCATGTCTGTTCTTACAGCCTCAAGAGCAGCGAGCTGTGCTTTGAGTACTGTATTGTAAGCGTCCTTTTCTTCGTCAGACGGAGTTCCCATATAGAAGGTTCTGGTCATGTCGCTGTGCATTCCGTCAACTACAGCCCCGAAATCCAGCAGGACAAAACTGTTTTTTTCGATTTTATCATATCCCGGCACGCCGTGAGGAAGAGATGTGTTTTTTCCCGTCAAAGCTATAGTATCAAACGAGATATCCTCAGCCCCAAGCTTTTTCATATGATTATCCATCATCAGAGCAAGCTCACGTTCAGTCATTCCGAGACTGATATTTTCAAGAACATAGCTGTATGTTTCATCGGCAATATTCTGTGCTTCCTGCATTTTCCGGATCTCTTCATCAGTCTTGAACATTCTCATTTCATTTATTTTGCCGCTTAAAAAGGAAGAGCTGTCAACCGTGATTTTCGGAAATGACTCTTTGAATGAAGAGAGTTCACTTACAGTCATATGTTCAGCGTCTATCATAACCTTTCCTGTTTTGAAACGCGTAAACAATTCTGTCAGCTGTACGGTATTATCCTTTTCCTCTATTACTTCACAGTCTTTTACTACTGCTGATGCCTTTTCAAAATATCTGAAATCAACAAGGAAAAATGCCTTTTCCTTAAAACACGCAACAATACCGTCACTTGATTTAAATCCTGTAAAATATCTTCTGTTCACCGGAAATGTTATAAGTGCACATGTGTTTTCATCAGGAATGATATTCATCAGTTTTTCAATATTTGTCATTTATTTCTGATCCCCCTTCTTCAGTATTTCTGCAAGTCCTTCCATCCCGAGGATATAGCTGTATCTTCCGAATCCGGCAATGCTTGCTCTGCATACCGGAGCTATAACGGATATCTTTCTGAACTCATCCCTTGCATTTACATTGCTGATATGCACTTCAATGCATGGTATTTTTACTGCAGCGATCGCATCTCTTATAGCATAGCTGTAATGAGTATATGCGCCGGCGTTTATCACTACTCCGTCAAAGGTTTTCCTTGCTTCATGAAGCTTATCGATTATTTCTCCCTCATGATTTGACTGGAATATTTCACAGTACATACCTGTTTCTTCTGCTTTTTTCATTATATCGGAATTCAGCTTTTCGAATGATTCTTCTCCGTATATTCCCGGTTCTCTTTCACCGAGAAGATTAAGGTTTGGTCCATGTATTACAAGTATTTTCATTATTTTTCATCACACTTTCTGTTACTGTACAGTTCTCTTGGCAAAAACGGAACCTCTATTTTTCTTTTAAACTTAAGGAAGCCTTTATTTTCAAGTTCGATCGGACGAACGTATATACATTTCACACGTTTCAGATTTGCGCCCAGAACGTCGGTAAAGATCTGGTCGCCTACCACAGCCAGTTCAGCAAAAGGAATTTTCATAAGCTTCTGTGCTCTGTTGAAGCCTGATGAAAGCGGTTTTTTTCCATTGCACACAAACTCAAGCCCTATCTTCTCTGCAAACGGACTTACACGCTCCGGACTGTTATTTGATACAAGGAAAAGTGTGATCCCTGACGTTTTCATCAGTGCGATCCAGTTTTCCACTCCTTCGGCAGGGACCGGGTTATCATGTGTAGTGAGTGTATTGTCTATATCAAGAAGCAACCCGCGGATATTATTTTTCTTTAAAAGCTCCGGCGTTATATCCAGAACTGAATTCAAAGCAATATCGATCCTGAACAATTTTTATTTCACCTCTTCCAAGCGAAGTAAACGCGGTATCATCCGTTAAGATCCGCATATACATTAAATTATACACTTATCATGAAGATAAGTCAATTATCCATTTTTTAATTAACAGCTGTAAAAAATTTCAGTTAATGTCTGCTCATTAACTGAAATGCAATTTCTTTTTTGTTCATTTTTTGAAAAACAAATGAAAAATAGCGTCACAACTTGACATACAAATTCATTATGAGTATAATGATAATGACAATTTATTATCTACCAAATGATTTTAATTCATATATTTAACATATAGTCAGAAAGGAAAAAAACAATATGATCAATAATAAAAGAACCATTACAGCAATATTACTATCCGGAATAATGGCACTATCATTTGCTTCATGTGAAAAAAAGCAGGGCAACACAACAGTAGAGAACAACTCTTCCGCTGAAGGAACATCAGCACCGGCTGTTGAAACAGACTCTGACGGAAGCAAAATCACATATGTATCTGTTACAGACGCAGATGGAAAAGTTGTTACAGACGCCAGCAAGAAAGCAGTTACAGAAGCTGCCATCGCTGACAGCAAAGGCAACATCATCACTGATACAAACGGAAAAAACGTTACACCTAATATCAAGGAAAGAATAGTAACAACCAACGAATCTCAGAAAAATCAGACCCAAACTGAAAAGAAGATCGACGGAGAAGGTCCTACACTTACGATCCCTTCAGATCTTGAAGCTTCAGCAGGCGAAGAATTCAAATTCAAGATCGCTGTTACAAATAACACCGGATACTGTTCACTCCTTGCTTACCTTGATGTCGTTGATGAATATTTTGAAGTTGTTGACATCACAGGCGGAGATACCGATGATGCAAATAACAAAAAAACACCTGAATTTGAAGGTCTCGGCAATATTACAACATGGGAAGGAATAAACAATGCAAAGAAAAATTCCGGAATAACATGTAAAGTAATGCTGTTTCTCAATGTTCAGACACCGGTCATAGGCGATGCGACTTTCGCAACAGTCACACTTAAAGTTAAGGACAACGTTGCTCCGGGCAAATATGACCTCAGCTTCGATCCTAAGGGAGACGGAAAGACACTTTGTAATGCTCTTGATTCAAACAATAACACACTTGTGCTTCAGCCGACATACGTCAACGGAAGCGTAACGATCAAATAATATTTTACGGAGGGATAAAATGAACAAGAAATGCACTCATGCTGTCATTGCTGCTGTTTGTGCATTTTCATTGATCTTTTCAATGACATCATGTAATAACAACGACAACAGCAAAACCACAGTAGTACCAACCCCATCAGAAACAACTGTTTCAAAGGAAAACACCGTAACCAATGCTCCTGTTCCCCAGTTTGACGACAACGGAAGCAAGATAACATATGTCTTTGTTACTGATGAACAAAAAAATACAGTCACAAATCAGGCGGGTCTTCCCGTAACAGAGCTCGCGATCCTCGGAAAAGACAATCAGGTCATTACTGAAGCAAACGGAAATCCTGTTCCGCCTGTACTCAGTTCGTCAAATCAGCAGGCTGTACAGACTCAGGCTGACTTTACAAATCCGGATGCTCCGGCTGAATACAAAGGTTATTCTTCATTCCTTTGGCTGGCACCTTTATCAGACAACAACAATTTCATTCCTTTTTCTGAAAACAGCCAGATCGTAGAAGTCAAAGTCAAAATAAAGGAAGATGCTCCTGACGGAAATTATAAGCTGCTTCTCAATCCAAAGAGTTCATTCTGCGATGAAAAAAATGATATTTCTTTCAAAATGGAATCTCCTGTTATCACTATAGGAAATGCAGAAGCTCCTGCAGCCTTTGACCCATCTTCGACCAATGATCCTGTATTGTATTCAACAAATGCAGCTGCTCAGCCGGGCGATGAGATCACTCTGTCATTTATGGTAGCAAACAACCCGGGAATCGTTGCCGGAGCAAGCTCATTCAATTATGACAACTCTGTTATGACGGTTGAAACGATAACCGTTTCAGATGCTCTCTCAAAGGGAGATTTCCAGACAAACATTCAGTAAAAAACTTAATAAAAACTGAACGTCCGCAGTTTGCGGACGTTTTTTATTGCAAAAAAACAGTGCCTTCAAAATGAAAGCACTGTTTTTTTGGTATATTAAATCATCTTCAAAGCTCTGCTTTTAACAAGCAGAGGCGATTCGCAGAATCGGTTCCCGCTCAGTCGGAGATTGTACTCCGACTGTTTGGTCAGATAGAACCCGCCGCCTGCAGAGGCGGGGGATATCCTCTGTGTTGTTATACAAGCATGAAAAATATTCGGTATGAATATTTTTATGAGATCACTTCTTTGATTCTTTATTTTTAAGTGAAGCCTTGATAAAGCTTTCAAAAAGCTTCTGCGGCTTATTTGGTCTGGATTTGAATTCAGGATGGAACTGAACACCGATAAACCACGGATGATCCTTAACTTCGATCATTTCAACAAGACGTTCATCAGGTGAAATTCCGACTATCTGAAGTCCTGCATCGCTGAGTACTGTTCTGAATGCGTTGTTGAATTCCCAGCGGTGACGATGACGCTCATAAATAAGATCTTCACCGTATACTTCATATGAAAGTGAATCTTTTCTGATCTTGCACGGATAAAGACCAAGTCTCATTGTGCCGCCTTTTTCTGTAACATCCTTCTGATCAGCCATAATATCAATAACGCTGAAATCATTTTCCACAAATTCTGAAGAGTTTGCATCAGGCATGCCAGCAACATTTCTTGCGTATTCGATAACTGCCATCTGCATTCCGAGACAGATTCCGAAAAACGGTATCTTGTTCTCACGTGCATAGTGTATAGACTCGATCATTCCTTCGATTCCTCTGTCGCCGAAACCGCCCGGTACTATGATTCCGTCACATTCCTTAAGCATTTCGTCAGCAGTAAGAGGTGTGATCTCCTCTGAATTTATCCAGCGGATATTTACTTCTGTATAATTCGGGATACCACCGTGTCTGAGTGCTTCTGCAACTGAAAGATAAGCATCCTGAAGAGCAACATATTTTCCTACAAGACCAATAGTTACTGTCTTGTCTGCTGCCTTCTGTTTATTTACCATACCGGTCCAGTCTGAAAGATCCGGAGTTTTGTTTTCGAGTCCGAGATGATAGCATACGCTTGCTGCAAGACCTTCCTTTTCAAGCATAAGCGGTACTTCATAAAGTGAAGGAGCTGTAAGGTTCTGAATAACGTCCTCTTTTCTTACGTTGCAGAAAAGACTTATTTTTTCAGCCATATCCTTCGGGATCTCACATTCACTTCTGCATACAAGAACATTTGGCTGGATCCCGTATGAAAGAAGTTCCTTGACCGAATGCTGTGTTGGTTTTGACTTGAGCTCGTTTGAACCTGCAATAAACGGCATAAGTGTTACATGTATGTACATGGCATTTTCTCTGCCGACTTCTGTAACTACCTGTCTGATAGCTTCAATAAAAGGTGTACTTTCGATATCGCCGACTGTTCCGCCGATCTCTGTGATAACTACGTCTGTTGCGCTCTGCTTGCCCACTCTGTATATTCTGTCTTTGATCTCGTTTGTGATATGTGGTATAACCTGTACTGTTCCGCCGAGATAATCTCCTCGTCTTTCCTTATTAAGAACAGTCCAGTAGATCTTACCTGTTGTAACATTTGAGTTTACTGAAAGATTTTCGTCAATAAAACGTTCATAGTGACCAAGGTCGAGATCTGTCTCAGCACCATCATCAGTAACAAAAACCTCACCGTGCTGATACGGGCTCATAGTACCGGGGTCAACGTTGATATAAGGATCGAATTTCTGAATAGTAACCTTATATCCTCTTGCTTTTAAAAGTCTTCCAAGAGAAGCAGCGGTAATACCTTTTCCTAAGCCGGATACAACGCCGCCAGTTACAAAAATGTACTTAATAGGCATAATTTTCCTCCCGATCGATATTAAAAAACTTTTTTATTTTCAAAACAACAATACTTTCATTTTACTCTTTTTAAAATAAAAAATCAATCTTTTTTTTCAAGTAATGCTGTTTAAGGACGTTAATTTTTAGTTGAAATTAGTATTCAAATTCGGTTATTATAACAAGGTTTATATTTTCATATTTAAAATCCCACACAATACTCCTAAAACTTTTAATCTTTATGTACATAATAACGATACATCTGCCAAAACCTTAACTTTTTTAAAAAAATACTTGAAATTATTTTTGATTTAGTATAAAATAGGAAATATAGATTTATTTATAACAATTTATTATGGAGGTATTTTAACTATGTCAGTTAAAGTTGCTATTAATGGTTTTGGCCGTATCGGCCGTCTTGCATTCAGACAGATGTTCGGTGCTGAAGGATACGAAGTTGTTGCTATCAACGACCTTACAGATCCTAAGATGCTCGCAAACCTTCTGAAATATGACACAGCACAGGGTGGTTACTGCGGAAGAATCGGTGAAAATACTCATACAGTTTCAGCTGATGAAAATTCTATCACTGTTGACGGCAAGAAGATCACAATCTATGCTAAGGCTAATGCTGCTGAACTTCCTTGGGGAGAAATCGGTGTTGACGTTGTTCTCGAATGCACAGGATTCTACTGCTCAAAGGACAAGTCAATGGCTCACATCAATGCAGGTGCTAAGAAGGTAGTTATTTCTGCTCCTGCCGGCAACGATCTTAAGACAATCGTATTCAGCGTAAATGAAAAGACTCTTACTAAGGAAGACAAAATCATTTCAGCTGCTTCATGTACAACAAACTGCCTCGCTCCTATGGCTGATGCTCTTAACAAATATGCTCCTATCCAGAGCGGTATCATGTCAACAATCCATGCTTACACAGGCGACCAGATGATCCTCGACGGACCACACAGAAAGGGCGACCTCAGAAGAGCAAGAGCAGGTGCTGCTAACATCGTTCCTAACTCAACAGGTGCTGCTAAGGCTATCGGTCTTGTAATTCCTGAACTCAACGCCAAGCTCATCGGTTCTGCACAGAGAGTTCCTGTACCAACAGGTTCAACAACAATCCTCACAGCTGTTGTTAAGGGTGCTGACGTAACTAAGGAAGGCATCAACGCTGCTATGAAGGCTGCTGCTTCTGAATCATTCGGTTACAACGAAGATCAGATCGTTTCTTCAGACGTTATCGGTATGAGATTTGGTTCACTCTTCGATGCTACACAGACAATGGTAGCTAAGATCTCTGATGATCTTTATGAAGTACAGGTTGTTTCATGGTATGACAACGAAAACTCATACACAAGCCAGATGGTTAGAACAATCAAATATTTTGCTGAATTAGGCTAATATATTTTTTATTCACGCACAAAGGGCCGGCCATATATATATTGGTCGACCCTTTTAATTTTTAAGGAGGAGAAAAATGATAATTAAAAGACTTTTCGCTGCTTTAACGGCAGGTGCTTTACTTACAGCAGTTCTTCTTTCAAACATATCTGCAAAACCGGACAAGGAAAACCTTTTGTTTCTCGGTGATGACTTAACTGCCGGAAAAAACGCAGATGCTGCATCCATCGAAATGATCTCTGATTATCTCGGAGTTACGCTTACCAATGATACAGCAAGTGAACTGACATCTTCACAATGCTTAGGACGGATGAAAAACAAAAAAGCTGATATTGAAAATGCTGATACGATCGTTTTATCCATCGGTTTTTTTGACTTTGTTACTCCTTTTCTGGATATTATTTACTCTTACCGTGAAGGAGACGAATCCTTTAATGAAGTAAAAGAAAAAATGAAGAAAAATTTGTCTGCAGTAATTGCTCAGTTCAGCGATATCCTTAACAGCAAGGATACTGTTATAGACACAACTACCAAGGCAATAGAAGAGATAAAAAAAATCAATCCTGATGCAGAGCTTTACTACCTCTGCTGCTACAATCCTTTCAATGCATATACAAATGACTCGACATACATTTTGCTTAACGGACAGATAAACCGTCTTCTTTCTGAATTTTATCTATCAATTGATTCGATCGAAGGTGTAAAATGTATAGATCTCAATACAGCATTTTCACAAAATGAAGGTTCTTATACAAATGTACTGAACTATGATGTTTATCCTTCAACCGCAGGTCAGCTCAAAATTGCTTCGACATTACTTACAAACAAAACCGGAGAGAATGAAGACAAAATACTTACAGACTTAGTTACTTCAAAATTCGACAGAACTCAGATAGACGCTCTTCCTGCTGTTATAAAAAATAACATCACATTACCTGCAGAGACTACAACAACAACTCCGCAGATCACTACTACAGAAGCTGTGACTACCACTCCAAAGTCAACTACTGTTGTTACAACAACTACACCTAAGGTAACCACTGTAACTACAACTACCACGCCTAAGGTGACCACTGTAACTACAACTACCACTACCACACCTAAGGAAACAACTGTAACTACAACTACCACGCCTAAGGTAACAACTGTAACTACAACTACCACACCTAAGATGACCACTGTAACTACAACTACTACTGCACCTAAGGTTACTACTGCATCTTCATCAACAGAAGCAGTTGAATATCTCAAGGGCGATATCAACAAAGACGGAACAATAAACGCTGCGGATTTTCTAAAATTAAAAAAGATAATTCTATCGAACATTTCCGAAGCTGAAAAAGCACAGTATGATCTTACAAATGATGCAAAAACTGACGTTTCAGATCTGGTTTATTTTATAAAGCTGCTTGCTTAAGATTTTTTTACAATACAAAAGATCCCTGACACTTTAAGTGACAGGGATCAATTTTTATATCTGTATAATATTTAACTTGATCTTCGAACCTTTAATATGACCATAACCAATACGGATGCGCATCCGGCTGCAAATACAATTATTAATATTAAATTACTTCTCAGGTTTTTTACACTTGAGATATACTCAGTACGTGTCGAATAAACTGTTCCAAAATCAGAATAGTAATTATATGCTATATCCACTCTTCTTCCGATATAGTCATTATCAGTATCAGCGGGAAAAAAACGGTTTGTAATCTTTTGACCGTCTTCAGTTTCAAACTCAATATAACACAGCCATGATGATGTTCCGAAAAGTACAGCTCGTTCACCTTCTTCACGTTCACTGCTGTGCGGATCGATTATCCTTGTTATTTTGCCTTCGGTCACATTGAAATCGTCACGGTTTTTATCATATTCCAAATATATCTCGTTACTATCCTCATCGAGAGATTTTATATTCTCACGCTGATTAACCATGAATACCAATCCTATTATAAAGATAACAAACATTGCAATATACCGAAAATATTTTTTCATCTTCGACGCCCCTTTATTTTAAAAAAATTTATTTTTTATACTTTTTTGATTTATGTGTTCTTAACAATAAATTTTTAAAACTCAAATACTGTTTTTCCATTCTCATATTTTAAAACGGCATCAAAAGGCTTTCCGTTTTTGGAGATGAAGCCTGTTATTTTGTCAGTTTTTCCTTCAGACAGAAGCTTTCTGACATTTGACAGGGATATTACACGTTTGCATATCACTCCGTTCAGGGAAAATTTGCACCCTCCGGTGTAATTGCTGCAGCCGTAGCCGAATTTTGTTCGTCTTACTTCATTTCCGCACATCGGACATTTTCCAACGACATCTCCGACAAATCCGTCATCAAAATCCTCACCGGGACCTGAAAATATTCTTCTTATCTCATCAACGGCAAGATTTGTGCTGTCCTTTACCTGTATTTCTCCTCTGAACACCTTTTTCAAAGCACGGCCAAGCTCAGCGGTTTTGAATTTGTCCATACCTATATTCATTCTTGAAAGTGCCTCAACAAGAAAAATACCGTCGGGCAAAATGGTATATACATCTTTTTTCAGAAGAATATACTTGCTTTTTCTTGCGTTATCTATAATACCGGTTCGTGTAGCTTCAGTTCCAAGCTCCAGTCCTTCAAAAACAGCTCTGTATTCCTCATCGTCATTGGCGTTCTGATTTGTTTCATCAGCTTCTGACTGTTCCTTTGAAGCTGCCTTTTCTTCTCTGAAAGGATTTTTAAGATAGTTGTTCAGAGTTTCGATAGTATAATGCTTCGGAGGTGATGTTTCCTTTTCGGCAGGCTTGAAATCAGTTGTGACCACATCGCCTTTTTTCAGTGCAGGCAGAAACTTGTCCTTTGAATTGTAGTCGTCATATTTTGTCCAGCCGGGCTCGGAAATAACAGTTCCCTTCAGTGTGATCTCCTCATAGTCGCCGACTGAAAATACTATTTCCGTTTTGTCTGCTATGCAGGGCTTTGAACAGAACACTGCGGCAAATCTTCGCATTATACATGCATATACCTTCAGTTCGTCTTCCGAAAGCTTGGTTTTGTCAGGTATTTTATAGGTAGGAGTAAGAGCACTGTGCGACTCTATCTTGCTGTCATCAAAAATAGTCTTATTATCTTTAAATTCGACAGGATATCCCATTTTTCCGACACTTTCGATTATTTTTTTAATCTTGTCCTTTTCGGCAGTTGCAAGATATTCTGAGTTGGTTCTCGGATATGTTACGTATCCCGCTTCATACAGCTTCTGAACTATCTCCAGACTGTCATGCATGGACATCTTATATTTTTTTCCAAGCACATTCTGAAGCTTTGTAAGAGAATACAGCTTTCCCGGCTGAAGCTTTTCACGGCGTTTCTTAACAGATTTTACGACAGTCTGAGCGTTGTTGTATTTCTCACAGAGTTCGAGTGCTTTATCCTTTTCGTTGTTTTTGAACTTCATTTTGCTCTGAAGAATAAGCTGGTTTCCATCTATTTCAGTCTTGCTGACTATGGCAAAATATTTTTCCGGCACAAAATTCAGGATAGCCATATCACGGTCATATATTGCCTTTACTATCGGAACGATAACGCGTCCGACTCTTAACAGCCTGCCGCTCCTGAGCGTGGCATATCTTGTGAGGTTCACGCCGTAGAGCCAGTCAGTGTACATGCGTGCAAAGCCTTCACTTGCGAGATTATCGTACTCGGAGTCATCCTTCATCTCGATAATTGCCTTGTTTATGGTTTCAGGAGTCTGATCAGGAAGCCACAGTCTTTTTATTGTTTTTTCTTCGTTTTTATTTTCCTTGAGCGAATTTTCGATACACAGTCTGACTATTATCTCTCCTTCACGGTCAGAGTCTCCTGCATTTACTATAGTATCGACGTCGTTACGAAGACAAAGCCTTTTTATTGTCTCAAACTGCTTCTTTACGCCTGAGTCAGTCTTTTTGTTCATGTCCTTTTTCAGATCAAATCTGAATTCGTCCGGAAAACACGGCAGATTTTTCATCGTCCAGTATTTTTCTCCCTCCGGAAGAGGATTGTAGCTTTCTATATCAGCAAGCGTAAATAAATGTCCGAACGCCCACGTCACGATAAAATCCTTTCCGGAATAAAATCCGTCATTTCCGGTCATTCCGCCTATGGCCGAGACTATATTTCTTCCAAGACTCGGTTTTTCAGCAATGATCAAAGTCATTTCATTTTTCCTTTCAAACAGTAATATACTTTTCTATTATACCACCATTCTGTCTGTATTTCAATCACAATCGTTCCGCGGTTCCGCGTTCAGAACGGCTTTTTTATTTCAGTGCATTTTTATCAGTACTTAATATTGCCAAATTCTCAGAAAAGTGATATAATTTAAAGAAAAAATATTTCTATTAAAAGGAGGATATTTTTTGGAAAGAAAACCAATTTCCCTTGAAAAAGAAAAATTTGATGCTTTACCTGAGACGGACTATAATCCTTTGCATTATAATGAATGGATAAATATAAATGTTGAAGAAAAAAACGAAATCGTTCCTTCATATGATAATTCTGATAATTTCCGGGACGAGTATATTATGAAAATTAACAGGATACAGGGAGCACTTGCCTATATTTCAAATAATTCTGAGTATATACGTGATAATCCCGGATATATTCAGATCTCAAACGATGCCGCTGATTTCTGCAGTTCAATGATAAAAAAAATCAGCATAAATGACCGTGTTATAAATGATCATTACCAACGGACAGAGTATTATCTTGAACAGACTGAAACAATAGTTAAATACATTGAACACAGGATAAATTATGATAACAATACTCTTTCACAACAATTTTTAAATACAGATAATAACATATGCAAAAACAATAACACAACAGCCGGGAAAAAGAATAATTCATCATCTCCGGCTATGAAATATTTTTCAAGTCTTGCAATATCAGCCTTTATTTTTGGTATGCTGGCAACTATTCATTTCTTTATTCTGAATATTTTCGTTTCTCATAGTCTGTTGACAGAAATAGCATTCATAGTATTCACAATTCTGTCCTGTTTATCACTCGCTCTGATCATTCTCTCATTTATATCAATAGTCTCTTTCAAAGCCATAAAACAATTTCATAAATCATTAAAAAAAATAATCAAAAAATAAACAACAGTTAAAAATCCCCTGTCCGCTCAGTTTAAAAGCATACTTTTCAGTAGAATCAGATCCATAACGCTGATAAGACCGTCTTCGTTCATATCTCCTGCTTTTTTCTCACTGTATGTCATCATTTCTCTTCCGAGAAGAATATTTGTAAGCTTTATCACATCAGCGGCAGAAACAGTTTGATCCGTACTGACATCGCCTTTCAGGATCGTCTTGTCCGGAACGGCGTATCCGGGAGTCTGAATCGTATTTACCGTGCTCCATCCCGGAACTGAAGCATCCTGGATAAATATTCTCACGGAATCAAGTTCAGACCCCCCGCTTATATTCATCATTTCTCCGAGAGGTATCCTGTATTCTGTAAATTCCTTTGACGCATATCCCGCACCGGAATAGTCCTTGCCGTTAAAGTAAATAAAACCTGACGATTCCCAGTATATCCAGTAGTTTTTGCCGTCGGCATGATTTCTTATCTGCAGATTGTAAACAGGCTTTTCTGCATCTCCGGCCACCAGATCTGTTCTTATATACAGATTTTTTTCGTCACTGTCGAGCCAGACTTTGTGTCCGTCACTGTCCGTAAAAATGCACATATCCTCAGACCATTCATAGTCATCCGACAGAATACCGTCTGTAATATGCATGCCCCTCGCTGAATATTTTGTACCATCCGAATATATTTTCTTTCCATCCGTTCCGAGCACATAAAGCTCACATTTCTGAGACTCCGGACTGTTTTCCGTTATATTGAAGCTTCCGAGAAAATTTGCACCGAGAACATCATTTCTGATATTTTTGTTTGCAAATGTCACCGTTCTGAGTGTTGCTTCCTCTTCACACGTATTTCCTGCATTCATTCGCAGATACACATTCCATTTTCCTTCTTCAAAACAAGACGGAAGCTGTATGTTGAGCGTAATATCATCAGTTTCACCGGTGCACCATTCTGATGGGTCAATGTCTGTCGGGACTTTATAGTACTCACCCTCATGTTCAAGCAGTATTTCTGATGAAAATGCAAAATGAGGATTTGAAAATCCGGTGTTTTCGACTCTGAACTTAAGCTTCAGCTCACCTCCGCTAACGGTGTCACCTGAAAGCTTTGAATCCCTCAGCACAAATCTGTATCCGAGATGATCCCTGATAAATTTAAATACAGTCTGTCCGTAATATGCAGTGTTGTCACAAAGCTTCGGATCATATTTTTCTCCGAACTCATAGTCTTTGTACAGACTGAAAATATTTCCGTTAATATATGAAAGATGTGTTTTATACATTTCCGGTATCGCATTTTCAGGAAGATAATTGTCAAATGTCTTTGCAAAATCAATATTTCCTGAAAATTCGCCTCCGTAATAGGTATTTAACATCTGATGATTTATCCAGTCAGTTTCATTTGTTCTGTCTGCAAATGTGCCGAGATCACTGTCAGAACCGAGATATCCGTCGTTGTACATACCAACTCTTGCAGCATCTGAGCCATCTTCGGAATAAAAGCTTCCCAGTTCTTTTCTTTCTATGCCGGCCCATTTTGCGAAGGTATCCGCTGTTCTTACGGTTACAGGAACGCTTTTGGGAACGCAGTCGAGCATGGCGTCAAGCAGTTGTGCCTTGTATTCAACAGAGGTGTATTTTCCTCCGTGCTGCTCTCCCCATTTTCCTGCAAATCCGCTCTCCACAAAAGCAAGAATATCCTCATAATCGTCAAAGATCCTGCTTTCCTTTATCTGTCTGACATGATCAAGTACTTTTTCAAACGAAGCAGGCTCCGGATCATCATTTCCAAGCTCATCGTATCTGAATCTGACAGCCATCATACAGCCGTTTTTCCTTCCGTTTTCAAACGTCTGCCTCAGAGATGAGAAAAATGTTTCATCAAGATCATAGTCTGTTCCGGGTGTATATGTTCCGTCATCATTTTTCGTACCGTTGCTGCCGGAAGAAAAAGCTCCGATATTAATAAACATCAATACTATATTTCCTGTCGGTACTCTGACCGGTGTATCCCCGGGGCGGCAGGTGATCCATATGGTCTGCGTGTATCCGACTCCGGGCTGATCCAAAGTGTCTGTTGTTTCAGTATAATCAATACCGGAATCAACAAGCTTTTCGTCACCTTCTGAAGCATTGCTCACAGCTGACACTTCCCCGGGATCCGCAAAAACCGGGTACTCTGTCCCTGATGCTGCAAACGATGCCGAAAGCAGAAGTGCCATACTAAATAAACATATCCTTTTAACTTTTTTTCCGATCATAAACTCATCCCCAAATAATCATCTGATCAATGATCCATTAATTTATTTTTCAAAGCTCTGTACCGAACAAAGCTCATATCCGATAGAAAAAATCCGCATCTCTTTTGTTAAGATGCGGATCAGGTTCTGATTTAAAAAATATTAATAATTAAAATTTAAAATATCTTATTTTTTCTTCTTTTTAAACGCTGTCACAGCTACTGCGGAGGCTGCACCTGCGGCTGCAAATAAAGCAGCAATGCTTCTTGTATCTGAAGTCTTCGGTGAAGCAGTCACATTAGTCAATGATACAGTGGTTTCTGAAGTTTTTGTTGTTTCTGAAGTTTTTGTTGTTTCTGCTGATTCGGTAGCCGGAGCTTCCTTTGCTGTAGTTACTTCAACCACGATGTCTTCTGAAATAAGTGAAAATACATCCTTCAGTGTTGAAACATCTGCATCATAGTACTGTGATGGTGAACTTGCAAGATCCTTCATATAAGCAACTGCTTTATCCTTGGTTGATCCGCTCAGTGAATGGAAAAATCCTACAGTATAAACATCTGCATTTGGTTTGATTTTTTCATTGTCGTACTTAAGTGCACCTTTTTCAATTATACTGTATGAAGGATAGAGCTGTTTGTACTCATCCGATGAATCAGAAATGCCTTTGTTCGGAACACCGTCAGCCATAAATACTACATTTTTGTGAGTACCCTGACCACTTTCAAGCTCAAGTACTATTGTTTCGAACGCATCTGAAAAATTAGTGGTGCCTTTATACTGCAGTGATGAAATATAATTTGTAAGTGAATCGATATCGTTAGTAAGCGAAACACCGACAGATGCAGTTGTACCAAAAGGAACAACTGCGATTCTTGCATTCGGATCATTTGACAGAGTGTATGTACAGAATTCAATTGCTGCTTCTTTCATTGCTTCGAGAGGCTTTCCGCTCATGCTTCCTGAAATATCAAGTCCGATAACGATATCGTTTGTATTTTTTACAACTGAATCTGAAGCTGTTGTTTCCGATACTGAAGCTTCCGTTGTTGTTTCCTCAGGTGTTGTAGTAACAGCCGGTGTTGTTGTAACGGCCGGTGTTGTTGTAACAGCCGGTGTTGTTTTTTTGGTTGTGCCGGTTTCAGATGCAGGTGTTGTTACTGCAGTCGTTGTTGTCTGTCCAATGATGTTTTCAGCGATATCCGAAATGGTGTTCATTTCGCCTGATAAACCGTTTATGCTCTGGTTGTCATCAGCTGCTGAAACTGAAAATGCATAAGAACTGATAAGGCAGATGCTTGCTGTACATGCGATCAAAGATTTAAAATTTTTCATTTTGTATTCTCCCATTCTAAAAAATTATATATTTTTTTGCAGCTTATTCCGCTGCATGTACACTGAAAAAAATCAAAATATAAAATTGTCTTTATGTTTTTATGATTTTATCAGCTTGATTGTAATTCTATCACAATATTTTTCATATTTCAATATTTTTTAAAAAAAAAATTATAATTTTAACTCAACTTTGTTGCAAATCACATTATATTGACTTATTTTTTTGTTTTAAATATGCATTTTGGCAAATTTATTTTTATTAAAAGGAAAACAGGTCCGAAAACCATAAAGATCTTCGGACCTGTTTTTAAGGAGTATCACAATTGTTTATCATTACTGTTTTTGAAAATATCAATTTGTCATAAATTCACCGTTTTCGGCAAACTCACCGCATGCTTCGATGCTTTCAAGGCTGAACACACTTGAATCATATTTCACATACGAGTTGAATGCTGCCGTGCCGGCGTTGTTTCTGATCTCAGCGTAGATCGTTACGTACTGCCCCTGTGACGCTGATTCATTTGTAAAGAATACTGTCGTTTCATCACCCTCTGAGAACCTCTCTTCCTCAACGGGTGCTATTCCTCCAATGCTGATAATACCACTTTTATACACTGTTTTCATATCCCCTTCAGCTGTACTGAAGCTCTGGGATTTTTCATCTTCTGCAAACGATATCTCATAGTCACCGTTCTTCGAATTTTCGTTTACTTTGAAGGTAACTGAGAAAACTCGTCCGTCTTCATCGATCTCGTCAAATTCGACTCCGTCTGCTGAGAGACCATAGTCAGCAAGCCAGAGAACTGCACCTGTACTGTACTCAGGGAATGAAGAATAATCACCGTTTTCGATCTTGTCTGCTATGATCTCTTCATCTGTCTGTTCATCCTCTGTCACTGTACCGGGTCCGACAGTTTCCCATCCGTAATCGTCTTTTTCATCCTGAACCTTATTGTCGTTTCCGTTCAGGCTCTCACTGTTTCCGCCCGCGTTTACATCAAAGTCCTTGTCGCCGGGTTCTTCTGATGAAATGTCTTCTCTGACCTCTCCCGATCCGTCCGGAGCAGCGTCAGCTGTATCTCCGTCTGCAGGTCCATAAACTTCATCAGATACTATATCTGCCGGAACATCTTCCTCTCCGGAAGCATCCGTTATATCACCATTTTCTTCGTTTTTTTCATATATTTCCGTATTCGCAGTATCAGTTTCATCTGCGTCTTTGCTATCCGTGACGTCATCCGACCCGATCACGCCAACCACTTCATTCTCTTCCTCTTCGGTAATCACTCTGATGTTTTCCGAGCAGTTGAATTCTCCCTTTGAAACGAACTCACCGCATGGTCTTATTCCGACTACGGAAAAAACATCCGGATCATAATTGAAGAACAGATTATATGCTGAAACGCCCTGATTTTCAGCAATAACAGCCTTAACTGTTATAGTATCGCCTGCTTCACATACAACATTTTCAAAACCGACCGTTGTTCTGAAATCTGCTGCTCTCTGAGGCATTTCATACGCTTCTTTTCCGACGCTCACGAAGCCCGAAACGAAGTCTGTATCGTATTCCTCATATGTGCTGCAAAGGCATGGGACCGACCCCTCTTTTCCGAATCCTATCTCATAATCACCCGGTTTTGCATCCTGATCAACCTTTAAAGTTACTGCAAACATTTCACCGTCTTCAACTGCTTCATCGAAAGCATAGCTGACATTGTGAAAGCCTTCATCATCAACTTCATCATGTTCATCAAAGTCTGCTATCCACAAAACCCCATGGTATATCTTATCATCCTGCAGTTCTTCTTCCTGCACTTCAGAATCAATATACTCATCTGCGGAAACCACGTCTGTCATTACATATTTTTTCATGTGAGGAGAAAGATAAGCTGCGCCGACAATCACAAGAGAAAATATAAATGCCAGGATTTTTTTGGATTTCATAAAAAAATAAGTCCTCCTATTTGATTTGATAGCCAAATGTTAAATAATTTGACCATGAATAACTATATCACACCATCAATACGATTGCAACTTTTTATGCCAAATTCCCAATAAAAATCCTACAAATTACGCAAAATATTTATACAACCACATTTTCGCCATAGTTTCCCCATTAAATTTTCCAAAAAATCATTTTCTGCGAGATCCGACCTGTTTTTAAACAAGCCGAAAAAATATCATGACAGCCTCAAACCCCTGTAAACTTGACATCCGCACCATTATAAACTATAATATATAAAGCGTTTAAATAAATAGAAAACAGAGGGAATACAAATGGAAAAAGAAAAGAACTCCGGCATACTCATACAGGGGTCAATACTCGCAGCCGCCGGACTTATCACAAAAATAATCGGACTTATCTACAAAATTCCGCTGAACAATATGATGGGGAAAAATGCTTACGGAACTTTTATGAATGCTTTTATAGTCTACAGCATTGCCCTTACATTTTCATACAACAGCATGCCGATGGCAATATCAAAGCTTATTTCGGCAAGCAATGCAAAAGGAAATCAGCGAAGTACACAGAAAATATTTTTTCACTCTGCCATATTATGTACTTTGCTCGGACTTATCGCTTCTCTTTTGCTGTTTTTCGGTGCAGGATTTTTTGAAATAATAATGCAGACAGACGGAATGGCACCGGCCATACGAATGCTTGCACCTACAGTATTTACTGTATCTCTTCTCGGGCTCTTCCGAGGGTATTTTCAGGGATACAACAACATGGTACCGACATCGGTCTCGCAGATCATTGAACAGGTCATAAATGCAGTCACTGCTCTGATATGTGTGGCTGTAGTAGAAAAAAGTGTTGATGAGCCTTCACTCTTTTCTTCAAAGGCCGCACGAGGAGCATGTACAGGAACATTTGCCGGAGCAGCTGCTGCACTTGTTGTCCTTATTTTTATGTTTTTTAAATTTTATAAAGGCAACAGAGAAAACATCGCACGATCAAAAAATATCAACGAAGATTCTTCCCAAATCTACCGTTCCATCATACTGACGATCATTCCTATGATCATCAGCCAGACAATTTATCAGATAGGCGGATTTTTCGACAGTATCATATTCAAATTCAACCTTGTTACAGTCAAAAAATATATCGAAGATGACGTAACAGGTCTTCAGGGAATCTTCACAGGACAGTACAATCAGCTTGTAAATCTTCCGGTTTCCGTTGCAACAGCTCTTGCTGTCACTCTTCTTCCTGCAATCGCCTTTGAATCCTCAAAGAAAAATATCAAAGGAAGAGATGAGAAAATACTCTCCATTTTGAAGCTTACATCACTCATAGCTTTTCCGGGCGCGATCGGAATATGCGTTATGGCAAAGCCTGTAATACAGCTTCTTTACAGCAAGCTGTCTCCGGAAGACATGAAGCTCGCTTCCGGACTTCTGATATGCGGATTTTCAGCTGTTATCACCTACTCATTTTCAACGATAACCACATCAATTCTTCAGGGAAGCGGTCATATGAGAAAGCCTGTGTACAACTCGGCAGTTTCTCTCGGCATCCATATTGTACTTGTCTTCGTACTGACATTACTGACCCCGCTTGACACTTATGCACTCGTCATCGCAGACGTCCTGTTCCCGTTCGTTATCATGATACTCAATATAAGGTCCATGAAAAAGGACATGGGTTATTCAACAGATATAAAAGCTGTCTGTTTAAAGCCTCTCATATGCTCAGTAATTATGGGGATAGTAACATTTGCAGTATATTCACTGATATATAAAGTTACAGAAAGAGTCCTGATCTCATTTATTCCCGCTCTTTTAGCCGCCATGGCTTCATACTTCGGCATCATCTTCAAAATCGGATTCTTTACACGTGATGAAATGTTTGAACTTCCGATGGGAAGAACACTAATCAGAATTTTCAGGATCAAAGAATAAAGAAAAAGCAGATAGCACTTTCATGTTTGTGTTATCTGCTTTTATTTTTTAAAAACTTAACTTTTTAAAATATTTATTCAAAATCATACAAGATGTGCTCTTACTTCGTCAGCAGGCATGTTGATAAGATAGATCGGAGGAACGTCAAGAATCGTCTTGCATCCGTTAAAGCCGTCCTTGTTGAGTCTGTATGCAGCTCTTGCAAATGAAACGAGAACGCTTGAAGTGAATTCAGGGTTTGAATCAAGCTTAAGGCTGAACTCAACTACATGATTGCGTGAGTTGTTCTCACCTGTTTTACCTGTTCTGATAACGAAGCCGCCGTGTGGGATTCCGCTGTGGTCTCTCTGGAGCTCTTCCTCTGTAATGAAGTGAACTGTGGTGTCATAGTCTGCAAAGTAGTTAGGCATTGTTTTGATATCATTTTCGATCTGCTTTAAGTCAGCACCCTCCTCAGGTACTACGAAGCATTCTCTTGTGTGCTTTTCACGAGTTGTGAGCTCAGGATTTTCGCCGCTTCTTACTCTGTCAAGAGCGCTCTGTACAGGGATAGTGTACTGCTTGCCGTTCTTTACGCCTTTAACTCTTCTGATAGCGTCAGAATGTCCCTGGCTGACACCCTTTCCCCAGAATGTGTAGTCATTTCCGTTCGGAAGAACTGCATTTCCATACATTCTGATGAGTGAGAACAGACCCGGATCCCATCCGATAGAGATGATACCTGTTTTTCCTGATTCTTTTCCTGCCTTGTCAACATTTGCAAAGTGTTCAGGAATTCTTGCGTGTGTGTCAAAGCTGTCAACTACGTTGAAATATTTTATAAATTCCGGTGTCTGAACAGGAAGGTCATTTGCACTTCCGCCGCAAAGGATCAGAACATCGATCTCATTTGCATGCTTACACGCTTCATCGGCTGAATAAACAGGAACGCCTTCTGTCATTATTTTTACAGAAGCAGGATCTCTTCTTGTAAAAACGGCTTTGAGTTCCATATCATTATTTTGCTTTATCGCATACTCAACGCCTTTTCCAAGGTTTCCATAACCTAAAATACCGATACGAATTGTCATAATAATCAGACTCCTTAAAAATTATTTTGCTTTTTATGCAATAAATATAATAACATGTTTATGTCAAAAAATCAATGACTTAGTTCTACTGGAAGAAAATATTTTTTTATAGAAAAATTTCCCACTAAATTTGACATTTATGCACAATGTGTGATACAATAAAGCAGTAAATATGCATAGTGTATTTATTAAAAGGATGTGCTTAAATAATTATGAAAAAGAAAGAAAAAAAATATGAAAATAAAAGCCGGACTTTTAAAGAAACCGCAATAACAGTCGGTGTTATAGCAGTTCTCGGTCTCGGCTTTTACGGAGTTGTTGCACACTTTGCAAACAAATCTGAAAATACTGATATTACAAATCCGAAATCCACAACAAAAGCTGTTGAGACAGCGCCTCCTGAGACAGCTGAGCCTGAGATCGTCACTGAAGTAAAAAAGATCAGTATACCGAAGACAAAATCAAAGCTCAACACAGGAAATCTCTCGGCCTATTCAACCGAATACGAAGGAAAAAAAGGAACAGGCGACTTTAACTACGGCGAAGCGCTGCAGAAATCCATCCTCTTCTATGACCTTCAGCGTTCAGGCGAGCTTCCGGAGCAGGTAAGATGCAACTGGAGAAGCGACTCCGGACTTACAGACGGCAGCGACGTCGGACTCGACCTTACAGGCGGCTTTTACGATGCTGGTGACAACGTGAAGTTCAACCTTCCGATGGCGTATACTGCCGCAATGCTCTCGTGGTCTGTTACTGAGGACGAAAAAAGCTATAAGGAGAGCAAACAGCTTGAATATATCAAAGACAACATAAAGTGGGTCAACGACTACCTTATCAAATGCCATCCGGAGGACAACGTCTACTACTATCAGGTCGGAGACGGAAATGCCGATCACTCATGGTGGGGACCTGCCGAGGTCATGCATATGGACCGTCCCTCCTACAAGGTCGACAAAAATTCTCCGGGCTCAACAGTATCAGCTGAGGGTGCAGCTTCACTTGCAGCGTGCAGCATAGTCTTCAGTGATGACAAAAAGTATTCAAAAACATGTCTCGAGCATGCTGAAAAGCTCTACAAGTTTGCCGAAGAAACCAAGAGTGACGACGGCTATACGGCAGCAAACGGATTTTACAACTCATGGAGTGGTTTTAATGACGAGCTGTCATGGGCAGCTGTCTGGCTCTACAAGGCAACAGGAAACAAGGATTACTTGAAAAAAGCAGAAAAATATTTTGACGAGGCCGGCGGAAACATCGAATGGACTCAGTGCTGGGATGACGTATACATGGGAAGCTGCCTGCTTCTTGCAAAAGAGACCAAAAACGAAAAATACAAAAAAATAATGGAGAAAAACCTGAATTTCTGGATAAACGACATCCACTACACCTCTGACGGACTCGCATGGTGTGACCAGTGGGGTTCCCTCAGATATGCGGAATCAGAAGCCTTTCTTGCAGCCGTTTACAGTGACTCGGATATCTGTCCGAAGGCTGACAAAGACAAGTACTGGAAATTTGCCGAATCACAGGTAAACTACGCACTCGGCAGCTCAGGCAGAAGCTTCGTTATAGGTTTCGGAGAAAATCCTCCTGAGCATCCGCATCACAGAACTGCACACGCATCCTGGTCAAACAGCATGAATGAACCTTCCGAACACAGACACATTCTTTTCGGTGCTCTTGTCGGCGGTCCTGACAGCAACGGCGGATACGAGGATGTTATCACGAACTACACTACAAACGAGGTCGCATGTGACTATAACGCAGGATTCACAGGTGCTCTTGCTAAAATGTATAAAAAATACGGCGGACAGACTTTAAAAAATTTCGGAGCCGTTGAAAATATCGCTACTGATGAATTTTCCGCAAAGGTTTCGGAAAATGCCTCAGGACAGGGATTTACCGAGGTAAAAGCCATAATCAGCAATCAGACCGCATGGCCGGCAAGAAATGCCGATTCTCTTGAATTCAGATATTTTATGGATCTTTCAGAGCTGTGGGATGCAGGACTGACAGCAGACGATGTCAGCATCTCGGTCAACTACTCGCAGGACAACATCAGCTGCGAGCTCATTCCGTGGAACGAAGAAAAACATATTTACTATGCTTCTGCTGATTTTTCAGGAGCTGATATCTATCCGGGAGGACAGGATGCCTATAAAAAAGAGATCCAGTTCAGAATAAAAACCAACAGCGGAACATGGGATCCTTCAAACGACTTTTCATATGAAGACCTCGGTTCTTCCTCTTCAAATAACATGAATGATGCCGTTCACTGTGGACTTTATGACGGCGGTGAGCTTGTTTACGGAAGCGAGCCTGAAGGAAAAACCGCTTCAAAGCCTGAGAAGAAGAAAAAAGAGACTGAGCCTCGCGAAAAGAAGCCGGACACACCCGAAGCACCAAAGCCGGGAGAAAAGAAAGTAAACAAGGCATCCGGCGGAGACCTTTCTGTTGAACTGCAGCAGGAAAATTCCTCCGGCAGATCAAACAGCATCAACTTCCGACTTTTCGTTACCAACAATGCAGATTATCCGATAGCTATAAACGATCTTGAAATACTTTACTACTTCACTGCAGACGGTGCTCCTGACAAGCAGCTCAGCTTCTGGTGCGACTCAGCATCCGTAACAGAGGGTGACAGCTACACGCCGATAAACAAAGTAAACGGTTCGTTTTCTGAAGGGCCTAAAGGACCTGACAAAAAAGCCGATACCGTACTGACGATAAAGCCGGAAGAAACAACACTTCTGAACAAAAACGGAAAGCTTGAGCTTCAGATACGTGCATCCAAAAACGACTGGTCTGAATTTGATCTTTCAAACGACTATTCAACCGGAAATGCAGAACACATCGTTATAAGATCCGGAGGAAAGGTCATCTGCGGAAAAGAACCATGATCACATGCTGAAAAAATCGTTTCTGATAACTGAAGCAACGGATCCTGTCATTTAAATACACAATTCAAAGGCCGTATTTATGCGGCCTTTATTGTTTTTTAACAAAAAAAACACAATATTTTCTATGCACTGCTTTCTGCAAGCAGTATATAGAATTACAAGCTTTGTTTTGTGTCGTTATGTAACAATATGCATAAACGAAATTTGTTAAAGACTTTCTTTAAAATATTTCTGTTCCGTTTACCGCATTTTCTATACCGTTTGTCAGTTTTTCTATCAATATTTTAATCAAAATGTTCATTCAGTTCTCTGCTTGTAAAAACATAATAATGCATATTATCACAATAATATACTTGATTTTTATAAGATAATAGTATAAAATGATAATGTTCATAAAATAAACATAAATATAGAAAAAACTAAATTTTCTGCATAAAACAAAAGGGATTTATCTATACTGAAAAGGGGGTGTTTTTATGTCAGAAAAAAGGTTTACCGTTGCTTTGTACCTTGGTGATCTGGAAAATGAATTTTCATCCGAAATTTTTTACGGGGCTGCACATACTGCAGAACAGCTGAATATTAATCTTATCGTATTTCCGGTCAGATTTATAGAATCCGACAATGCTCAGCATGAGCTTCAGAACAAAAGATTCCAGTACCAGTACAACTGCATGTTTTCATACGCTGAAAACCAGAGCTTTGATGCTGTGATCATAGAAACTGCGGTAATGAGCAAATATGTTACCAAGGATGCTATCTCTGCTATCCTCAAAAGATATAAAAACACGCCTGTTATAACCATTTCGGAAAAAATAGACGACTATCCGTCAGTCTCTTTCAGCTCAAACGGAATAGAGCTTGAAATATCACATCTGGTAAAAAATCACGGATGCAAAAAGATCGGCTTCGTAAGCGGTCCGTCCTCAAACCTTGAAGCGGTCGCACGTTTTGAAGAATACAAAAAAGCTCTTGAAAAAAACGGAATAGAATATGATCCCGAGCTGGTAGCCGAGGGAGATTTTACAGAAGAATGCCGCGAGGTCATCGCTGCACTTCTTGACAAAAAAGGAAAAGAACTTGATGCACTTTGCTTTGCAAATGACCACATGGCCGTTGCAGGCTATTCGGAGATCAAACGGCGCAATCTTAAGATAGGCAAGGACATACTTGTGACAGGCTTTGATGATATTCCGTCAGCAGCTGCCCTTCCTCCGCCGCTCACCACGATAAGAGCAAACTACAGAGAGCTCGGAACCAGTGCCGTTTCTGCAGCATACAGTGTTTTATCAGAAGTTAAGATACCGGATATCACCGTCAGCACGACACTTGTAAAGCGTGACTCGTGCGGATGCAAGTCAAAGCTCACGGAAAACACCGAGTCCTTGAACTTCCTTATCTCAAACGACGATGATATCACTGCGTTTATGAACAAGATCAATGATATCCTTTATGATTACTGCAACAACACGCATTATCAGATGAGCAAAAGAGGTATCAACGGTTTTCTCAGATTTATCAGACTTATTTTGTCACAGGCCAAAAACGATGAAATAATGCCCGACAAAAATCTCATCATTTTCAAATTCAACATGCTTATAAATGACACTCTTTCATTTATCTCAGTGGATAATCTCAACTTTCTCCTGACTTCTGTCTGTGACAAGGCAGTGTCGCTGACTGACCGCTGTGAAAAAAGAGCCGCTCTTTTCAATCTGTTTATGGAGTTTTACAAGATCCTCATACTGCACAACGACAAGCAGAGCAATTCACGCTATCATGAGATCAGAGACAACATGTACACTGCAAACTCCATTATCGGAAAAGTCATAGACGATCCGGATTCAGGAAGAAGAGTGCACCATGATATCATAAACGAGCTTACCGCCATATCCGTAAACAGCAGTTTCCTGTACCTGCACGAATCTCCTGCTTTCACTCATTCAAGATATGACTGGGCTCAGCCTGATTCAGAGATACTGTACTCATATCACAACAACAAAACCTTCAGGCAGCCTTCAAAGCCTATAAAGATAAAATCGTCCTTCCTTTTCAAAAACGATTATCTTCCGGCTGAACGCTTCACCTTTATCGCTGCACCTATCTTCTGCAGAGAAGAAAATTACGGACTTCTGCTGTGCAGCATGGACATAGAGGACTATATCTACTACAGCTCCATCGTTATAGCACAGGTCGCATACGCCCTGAAGCTGAAAAATATGCTCGAGGAGCAGAAAAATGTTCAGCTTCAGCTCAGAAAGAGCTTAAACGAAGTCGAAACAGACAACAAAAAGCTGTCAGCTATTTCAAAAATGGACGAGCTGACCGGCATATTCAACCGAAGAGGCTTTTTTGAAAATGTATATGACTCGCTCAGACACAACGTAGGAAAGACCGCAGTCATCATCTATGCCGATCTTGACAATCTCAAAAAAATAAATGACATCTTCGGGCATGATGAAGGCGACTATGCGATAAGAAAAGCCGCACTGATACTCAAACAGTGTCTGAGAACAGGCGATATTTCCGCTCGTTTCGGCGGAGATGAGTTTGCAGGCTTTGCTGTTATCTGTGAAAATGACTTTGAAACGATCTTCCGCGACAGACTTGACAAGCTCTGCGATGAACTCAATAAGATAAGCGGAAAGCCGTACAACATCCACCTGAGTGCAGGCACCTTCAAATTCACCTGCGAGAAAAACGCAGACATAACAAAACTCATGAACGAAGCAGACAAGGTTTTGTATGAATATAAAAAGAACAAAAGCAAAAACGTTCTTAAAAATCCTTCAGATATACTGAACTATTCAAAAAAAGACAGCTTTTAAAAGGAAAACAACATACAGGAGAGAGGGTAAATATCTTCAGACAGAAGAGGATATTTACCCTCTCTTATTTTTTAGAGACCGTAATGTCTCTCCCCCTTTATTTTTTCACACATTTATATTATAATATAAATACATGTATTATCAGAACAAAACGATTTTTCACAATAAGGAGAAGCATCGTGGACAAATTTAAACTCGTATCCCCGTATTCGCCTTCAGGCGATCAGCCGCAGGCAATAGAAAGACTTTCGCAGGGAATAAAGAACGGAGACCACATACAGACACTTTTAGGCGTAACAGGCTCCGGAAAAACATTTACCATGGCAAATGTCATAGCAAACGTAAACAAGCCTACACTCGTTCTTGCTCACAACAAGATTCTTGCAGCCCAGCTCTGCTCCGAATTCAAGGAGTTTTTCCCGGAAAATGCAGTTGAGTACTTTGTCAGCTACTACGACTACTACCAGCCGGAGGCATATATCCCCGGTTCAGATACCTTTATAGAAAAAGACAGCTCCATCAACAACGAAATAGACCGTCTCAGACACTCGGCAACATGTGCTCTTGCCGAAAGACGAGATGTAATAATAGTTTCAAGTGTATCGTGCATCTACACACTCGGTGATCCTTCAGAATACAAATCCCTGCAGGTCTCAGTAAGAAAGGGGATGGAAAAGCCGAGAGACGAGCTTCTGACTGAACTCACCATGATACAGTACGAACGAAACGATCTCGATCTTCAGAGAAACCGTTTCAGAGTCAGAGGAGACGTTGTAGAGATACAGCCTTCAAACTCGGCAGACATAGCAGTCCGAATAGAATACTTCGGTGACGAGATAGACAGGATCTGTGAGATAAACACAGTCACGGGAAATGTTATCTCTGAACTTGCACACGCACTCTTCTTCCCTGCTTCCCACTACGTTGTTTCACATGAAAGAATGCAGGATGCTATACAGGATATAAACACAGAGCTTGCAGAGCGAATAAAATTTTTCACGGATCAGAACAAACTCATCGAAGCTCAGCGAATCTCAGAGAGAACTCACCACGACATGGAAATGCTCGGGGAGATCGGCTTCTGCAAGGGTATAGAGAATTATTCGAGGATCCTTTCCGGCAGAGAACCCGGAAGTACTCCGTACACACTGCTCGATCACTTCCCTGAGGATTTTCTGCTGATAGTTGACGAAAGTCATGTCACACTACCTCAGGTACGAGGAATGTCTGCAGGAGACCGTGCAAGGAAGCAGACGCTCGTGGATTACGGCTTCAGACTTCCGAGTGCCTTTGACAACAGACCGCTGTTCTACGATGAGTTCAGCTCACACATAAATCAGGCGATCTTCGTAAGTGCAACACCGGGCGAATACGAAAAGGAAAACTCCACGCAGATAGTTGAACAGGTCATCAGACCGACAGGACTCGTTGACCCGGAAGTCATAGTTAAGCCGTCCGAGGGTCAGATAGATGATCTTATCTCAGAAATAAACAAAAGAACAGAGAGATCTGAGCGTGTCCTGGTCACAACTCTTACGAAAAAAATGGCGGAGGATCTGACAGGATTTCTCGACAATGCCGGTATCAGAGTGCGCTACATGCATCATGACATCGACACCATCGAACGTATGGAAATAATAAAGGATCTCCGAAGCGGAGAATTTGATGTTCTGGTCGGCATCAACCTTCTCAGGGAGGGTCTCGATATCCCCGAGGTCTCACTCGTCGCCATTCTCGACGCTGACAAAGAGGGCTTCCTCAGAAGCGAAACTTCACTGATACAGACAATAGGAAGAGCAGCCAGAAACGCCGAAGGACAGGTCATCATGTATGCCGACTGCGTTACTCCTTCCATGGAAAAAGCCCTGACAGAAACAGAACGACGCCGTTCGATACAGAAAGAGTTCAACGAACGAAACGGAATAGTTCCAAAGACCATCATAAAGGACATCCGCGACGTTATCGAAATAACGACAAAAAAGAAAACAAACGAAACGGATTTTTCAAAGCTTTCAAAAAAAGAGCTCGATGCAAAGATCAGGGAGCTCACAGCACAGATGCAGCTTGCCTCAAAGCTTCTTGAGTTTGAACATGCTGCCTTTCTTCGTGACAAGATCAAGGAATTAAAAGGTGAAATATAGTGAACAAAAACAAAATCATAATAAAAGGTGCCCGAGAGCACAATCTTAAAAATATAGACCTCGAGCTTGAAAGAGACAAACTCATAGTTATGACCGGTCTGTCAGGCTCCGGAAAGTCATCACTTGCCTTCGACACCATCTATGCAGACGGTCAGAGAAGATATGTGGAAAGCCTCTCTTCATATGCCCGTATGTTTTTAGGACAGGCAAACAAGCCTGATGTTGACAGCATCGAAGGCCTGTCACCTTCCATATCGATAGACCAGAAGACTACCTCAAAAAATCCCCGATCCACAGTAGGTACCATAACTGAAATATATGACTATTACAGACTTCTCTTTGCAAGGATCGGTATCCCGCACTGTCCTGTCTGCGGCAAGGAAATAAGGCAGCAGACTGTTGACCAGATAGTCGACAAGCTCATGAAATATGAAACCGGAACCAAGGTACAGCTCTTAGCCCCTGTGATCAGAGGAAAGAAAGGCACACATGTCAAGGAGCTCGAAGCAGCAAGACGCTCAGGCTATGTCAGAGTCCGCTGCGACGGCATCACGTATGACCTCTCGGAAGAGATAGAGCTTGAAAAGAACAAAAAGCATAACATCGAGATCATAGTTGACAGACTCGTCATAAAGGAAGGCATCGAGCTTAGAATGGCTGACAGCATAGAGACCATAAACGGTCTGTCAGGCGGTCTTGTAACAGCTGACATAATCGGCGACAAAGAGATAACCTTCTCTCTTAACTACGCATGTCCCGACCATGATATCTCCATAGACGAGCTTTCCCCGAGAATGTTCTCCTTCAACAATCCGTTCGGTGCATGTCCGTCATGCTCCGGACTCGGAGTGTTCCACGATATCGACCCCGAGTTTATCGTGCCGAATAAGGATCTGACCATTTTAGAAGGTGCCATCCACGCATCAGGATGGAATACACTCAGTCCGACTTCGATCGCAATGATGTACTATACAGCCATCTCAAAGGAATACAATATCCCGCTCGACGTCCCGGTAAAAAATCTCACCAGGGAGCAGCTCGATATTTTCCTCTACGGAACAGGAGACCACCAGCTGACTCTCAGGCGTCCTGAGGAATGGGGCGGCGTAAATGCCGGCGGTCTGTATAAAAGCTCCTTTGAAGGCGTCATAAACAATATGATGAGACGATACAACTCAACAGCAGGAAAATTTCAGAGAGACGACCTCGAGGAATACATGACAGACAGGATATGTCCGGACTGCGGCGGCAGAAGACTGAAAAAGGAAAGTCTCGGCGTGACTGTAAACGGACTTAACATAAGTGAACTGACTGACCTGTCGATCGACTCATCGATTGAATTTTTCGAAGATCTGAAGCTTTCTGACAGAGAAAAGCTCATAGGAGAAAGAATAATCAAGGAAATAAAAAGCAGACTTTCATTTTTGAAAAATGTCGGTCTCGGATACCTTACACTGTCACGTTCTGCAGGAACGCTCTCCGGCGGCGAAAGCCAGCGAATACGTCTTGCGACTCAGATCGGCTCTTCACTCGTAGGTGTACTGTACATCCTTGACGAGCCGAGCATAGGTCTTCACCAGAAGGACAACAGCAAGCTCATCGCAGCCTTAAAAAATCTCCGCGACCTCGGAAATACAGTCATAGTCGTTGAGCATGACGATGATACGATGTTCGCTGCCGACCATATCGTTGATATCGGACCGGGAGCAGGCGTACACGGCGGAAATATCATCTACAGCGGTGATGTAAAAGGTCTTCTTGCATGTGAGGGATCCATCACCGGTCAGTACCTGAGCGGAAAAAAATACATACCGGTTCCTGAAACGAGACGAAAAGGAAACGGCAATTTTCTTAAGGTCAGAGGTGCGTGTGAGCACAATCTGAAAAACGTGGATGTTGATATTCCTCTTGGAACTTTTGTCTGTGTAACAGGCGTTTCAGGTTCAGGAAAATCTTCTCTCGTAAATGAAACAATATGCAAGTACCTCTCAGCAAAGCTCAACGGTGCAAAGACGACCTACGGAAAATTCAAAGAAATAACAGGACTTGAAAATCTCGACAAGGTAATATGCATAGATCAGTCACCTATCGGCAGAACACCACGTTCAAACCCTGCCACATATACAGGTGTCTTTACGGACATACGTGAGCTGTTTGCACAGACAAATTACTCCAAGCTCAAAGGCTACACCTCGGGAAGATTTTCCTTTAACGTAAAGGGCGGAAGATGTGAAGCGTGCGAGGGTGACGGAATAGTCAAAATAGAAATGCACTTTCTGCCTGACGTCTATGTTCCCTGTGAGGTCTGCAAGGGCAAGCGATACAACAGAGAAACCTTAGAAGTAAAATACAAGGACAAATCGATCTATGACATTCTTGAAATGACTGTCGACGAAGGCGTGGAATTCTTTGAAAATCATCCGAAGATAAAAAAGAAGATAAAGACCCTGCAGGATGTCGGTCTCGGATATATCAAGCTTGGTCAGTCAGCAACAACTCTCTCAGGCGGTGAGGCACAGCGAATAAAGCTTGCTTCCGAGCTTTCAAAGAGAGCAACAGGAAAGACCATCTATATCCTCGACGAACCGACCACAGGTCTGCACAACGCAGACATCCACAAGCTCACCGATGTTCTTCAGGAGCTTGTAAACACCGGCAACACCGTTCTTGTCATAGAACACAATCTCGGACTGATAAAAGTTTCCGACTACATCATAGACATCGGTCCCGAAGGCGGCGAAAACGGCGGTACCATCATCGCCTGCGGAACACCGGAAGAGATCTGCAAATGCAAAAACTCCTACACAGGAGAATATCTCAGACCGATTCTGGAAGCAAAAAAATAAAAAACAGTTAAAAAAATGCATCCGACATATCAACAACCGGATGCATTTTTTATTATACTTTTTTTATTTAAAACCTGTCATATGTTTGAAGAAATCCTTCAAACGAACTCAGATCATCAGCCTTAAGACTTGAATCATCGAAAAATACCCATTCGTTGTCAATAAGAAAAACTTCGACAAGATCTTTGCTTTCTATATCCTGATTGCTTTCCTTGCTCTTAAGAACGGTATTGGTTCTGAGGAAATAGCCCTTCTTGACCTTATGATCAACGTCTTTTTTCTTAAGCTTTTCATTGACCTTTTTCAGCTCATCCTTCTTCATCTTTTCCTTTCCGATAACTTCAACCTTTATCTTGAAGCCCGGTCCGTACTCTTCCATATAGTCCTTGTGCATCATGACTGCAGATGCTGTATACACATCAGAAGCATCGTCTATGTCTTCATATTTTTTGCTTTTTCCATTGTTATTCTTCAGCACTTCGTCAAGCTCTTCCCTTACAACATCCCCGAAGGCTTTTTCAAGGTATTTTCCATCGCCCTTTTCGATTGCCTTATAATAATACTTTACAGGTCTTTCGTATTTCTTTCCTATCGAAAAAGCGGCTGCAAATACAACATAAAGAACAAAAAGCGCTGCAACTGCGATACCTGCTTTTTTTGCCAAAGAGCCCTTCTTTTCAGGTTTTTCATTTTTTTGTGAAGGATCAACAGTCTGAAACTTTATTTCCTTCTTCATGTCTGTGCTATTCGGCTTGCTGCCGGTCGAAGCAGAGGGATCAGGCTTTGAAGAGCTTTCCGGAGCTGACGCCGTTCCCTTGTTTTCTGCGGTTTGTTCGGCTGCAGGCTCATCGTTCTGAACCGGAGCAGCTTCCGGATCATTGCTTTTGTCCAGGCTGATTTTCTGTGTTTCTGCAGCTTCTTCGTTATCTTTTATTGTTTCATTTAACTTATCATCCATGTTTTTCATCCTCCCGTTCAGAGATAATTCACTATAACATCAGGGCACATCCACTCATCGTTGTTTTTCACAACATTTATCTTAAGATCATCGGAGCCTTTTTCAAGGCTTCCCTTGTATGAAACCTTTATGTCAAATACATAGCCCTTTGAAAAACTGATATTTCTCATTCCGCCTTCGGAAAGGTCATCTTCGATTTTTTTCAGCTCATCCTTTGATATCTTTGTCTTGCCTTTAAAGCTTACACTGATCTCAAGATCATCACCGTATTTTGCTCTTGCGTCTTTATTTAATTCGGTCACTCTGAAATTTAAAAAATCATCAATATTGTTTATGTTCAGCAGCTCCGAATAATACTCATAGTATGAAATTTCCTTAAGACTCTCATCAATGGAAGCAGTCGCATCAGCCCCTATAGATTTCTCGAACAGCTTTACATCACCGGTCTCCATTGATTCAAAAAATGCCTTTACCGGCTTCTGACAAACCGAACCTATTATGGTCACTGTTATACCAACCGTAAGAACAACGAATACTGCGATCGCTGACAGCAGCTCTACCATTCGCATCCTTCGCTTTGCTTCCTTATCATCCGGCGAGATTTTTGTTACCTGCACCGAACCGTGAAACCCCTTTTCCTCTTTTTCTGAAGTATTTTCTTTATTGGTTTTATTTTTACTCAATATCATCCCTCCGATAAAACAAATCCTTTAGATAGATTATATCATATTCGTGTTATAATATCAACAATTTTTTCAAAGCTCTGCATGTAAAAAACAGCATCAGATGAACAAATCAGTCTGATGCTGTTTCTAAATGCAATAATGATTTTTCATAGCTTTAACAGTTTTTTTAATGCTCTCTTTGCCTTTGTTTTAAATCTGCACCATGGGATCCTGAATACAGATAAAAAAAGCATTCGCTTTACATATTTTTTGTATACAGTATCGTCAACAGTATATGTTTTCCCGTCGCGCTCATAATCTGTCATTACTCCGAGAATATTTTTTTCAGGAATGTTTTCCTTGTTGATGCAGTTATCTCCTCTGATGATATATCCTGTATCAGTAACCTTCAGAACGCGGTGAAGGACATAGTCATTTCCTCTGCGATAAAAAGCAACATCATACTTTTTGAGTCTTTCCCCTTTTTCAAGCTTTCTGACCGTAAAAAGATCTTTGCCCTGTCTCAGAAGAGGCATCATCGAAACACCTTTATTACGGTATGTAAATGAACCGTATTTTGCAAGCTGTTCCTCAAAGCTGGACTTATTCATCTATGGCTCCGATACTTTTCAGTTTGTCAACTATTTTTACGATGTCTTTCATAACTACTTCTTTTGTAACACCGTCATAGCGTTCAAGCATTTTGTCTGCGATCTCATCCGCTGTAGTCTCTTCTTTCAGACATTCCAGAATAAAAGAAGCTGTCGGATTTGTTCTTGCAAAGCCGCTGAAGTTTTCACCGCTTGCGTCTATCAATATTTTTTCATTTTGTGATTCATGAATAAGAAAAGTGTCTTTTAATTTCATATTTTTTTATCCTTTCATTCCTTTGTATGCAGTCTCAGCTGAAGATATTTCCATATTACAGCCAAGTTTGTAAAATTCAGTATTTTCAAATAATCTGTCTATCAGACTTAAAACCTTTGCAAGTCTGACCGGGTCCTTTGGTCTGTATGCCTGCTGAAGAAGGATCCCGTAATAATCATGAGGATCAATTTTTTCGATCCGGTTTGTCTCTGATCGTGTCAGTATACATACAGCTTTTAACGGAACGCTGATATTTGTACTGAGACGATGCTTTCCATCCCATGGAGTTCCATATGCCGTCACTTCATTGTCAGTTATCTTCAGCAGAGGCTTGTCATCATTGACCAACAGCCCTGCTTCCAAAATATTTTCTCCAGTTGGCAGTATGCGTTGATTTTCCCGTTCCGCTCTTTGTCGTAAAAAGAAAAGCTTCACCATCAACAGCTATAACAGAACCGTGATACAGGATAGTATCATTTTCCAATACATCAGAACTTATTTTTCTGTAAACTGCAAGGGTCTCAAGATACTCATCCGAATATATGACAGGCTGTATGCCTTTTTCAATATCTGTTTTTTCAGATATTTTTCTCTCATTTTCAATATCCTGCTGACATATCTCTATCCGGAAATCAGCTTTTTCATCAGATAAATATTCCCGGCACATTTCATGAATTTTTTCAAATATGGAGCTAATTTCAAATACCGTTCCTGCAAATGAATAATTCCGAGTAAAAATCAAACTCATCCCTCTCATTTATTCTTTTTTCAAAACTCCGCAAAACCTGAAATCACGTCTGAACAGGAGATATCAAAATTTTTCGGAAGTGTTAATATATTATAACATAATAACCCGTAATTTATCAAGAGCCTTGTATATACAAAAAACGGTTAACCACTGTTCAGTCAATATCTGACAGTATTTATCCGGAATATTTTTTTCATGAAAAAACGTCATATACGGAATAAATAATATTTCGCACTGTTATTTTATCATTGTTCAGTGGTCACTTCAGCATAAGGTTTATCAGCATCCTTCAGCTGACCGACCACAACCTGTCTTTGCGTTCCGTCATCAGTACAGGAGATAACAGTTATCCTGTCGTCGCCAAAATCATTAAGGACCCATGTGTCCTTCGGGTCTACAATTTTATATTCTGTAACGAC